>CAZNWS010000239.1:0-324 GCA_964576495.1 uncultured Hydrogenophaga sp.
CCCCAAGATTTAGGCCTTGTCTTGGTGGCGCTCATGGCCTTGATGGTATGCAAGCTGCCGCCTTGGCAGGTGGTGCTAGGGACTGGCACCATCAGCGGCCTACTGGCCATCGCCTCGTAACAGGCCTTGAGCGCCGAGGTGGTGGCACACCCCAGAGGTCGAATCGGATCCGTTCAGTCCTTTTGCTTCGGAGTCACTTGGTCTGAAAGCGAGGTGTGGTGAACCGAGAGTGCAAAGTCCACCATCAAAGCAAGTTGATCCTTTTTTGAGCAGCGTATCGGTGTCCGTTTGGTGGCTAGCGATGTCATGAATTTGACACGAGAC
>CAZNWS010000239.1:334-2809 GCA_964576495.1 uncultured Hydrogenophaga sp.
CCCCAGAGGTCGAACCGGATCTATTCAGCCTTTTAGCTTCGCGGTCACTTGGTCTAAAAGCGAGGTGTGGTGAACCGAGAGTGCAAGGTCCACCATCAAACCTTTTGGGGCCGCGTATCGGTGTTCGTTTGGTGGCTAGCGATGTCATGAATTTGACACGAGACACCCCTAAATTTCATGCGTCAGTTTTTCTGTTTCAACGCAAAAAGGAAATCCCACCATGAACCGTTTTGATCTGGCCGATCAGGCCAATAACCCACGCACCGAGCAAGATGACTTCTCGAAACTCATTGCACCAGGTATTCGCCGCCGTCGCTTCATGGGTGCGAGTGCCACAGCCCTCGGCGTCACTGGCTTCTTAGGTGCGCTGCCTCTCGCCGCACAATCCAGCGGTCACAGCGGTGGCGTGAAGAAGGCCATGCACGATGCCAGCCATGATGTGGTGTCTCCCCAAATGGGCTTCGCACCTGTCGCTGCCAATTCAGCCGACACCATCACACTGCCCCCAGGTTACAAATGGGAAGTGGTCAGCTCTTGGGGTGACCCCGTTTTGAAGGGCGCAACTTCGTTCAACCAAGCAACCCGCGGCACCGCAGCTAGCCAAGCACTGGCCATGGGTGATAACAACGACGGCATGAGCTTCTTCGCATTAAGTAAAGACCATGGTGTGATCGCCGTGAACAACGAATACACCAACTACGAGTACCTGTTCACCAATGGCAAGTGTGAGTCTTTGGAGGACACTCGCAAGGCTCAAGCTGCCCACGGTGTAACCGTGTTTGAGGTGAAACACCGCGACGGCAAATGGCAAATGCAAACAGGTGCAGCCAAGAACCGCCGCATCACTGCCAACACCACGATGCGCTTATCCGGCCCCGTCGCCGGCAGCGACTGGGTGAAAACCAAGGCTGACCCGTCGGGTACAACAGTGCTGGGCACATTCAACAACTGCGCCAACGGTCGCACACCGTGGGGCACCTACCTGACCTGTGAAGAAAACTTCAACGGCTACTTCGGCGCCACTGCCGAGATGCCCAAAGACGACAGTTTCAAACGCTACGGCATCAATGGCAAAGGCGCAGGCTACGACTGGCACAAATTTGATGCGCGTTTTGACTTAAGCCAAAACCCCACGGAACCCAACCGCCACGGCTGGGTAGTCGAAATTGATCCTATGGATCCCTCCAGCACGCCCATCAAGCGCACAGCACTGGGACGCTTCAAGCATGAAAATGTGGAAATCGTCATCAACAAAGATGGTCGTGTAATTGCATATATGGGCGACGACGAGCGAGGCGAGCATATTTACAAGTTTGTTTCTAACGGCCGCTTTGATGCCAACAACCCCACGGCTGCCGCACACCGCAACTTGCTGGACGACGGTACCTTGTATGTGGCGCGCTTTGATGCTCAAGCTGGCGCACTCGAAGGCACCGGGGAATGGATCGAGCTCAGTGCAGGCAAAAACGGCCTCACCGCTGACAAAGGGTTCAAGACGCAAGCCGATGTGTTGGTACACGCCCGTCTCGCTGCCACTGTGGTGGGCGCCACCACCATGGACCGGCCAGAGTGGGTGGCAGCTCACCCCAGCGGCAAGCAGGTCTACGTCACATTAACCAACAACTCCAAACGCGGTAGCGAAGGCCAGCCGGTGGGTGGCCCTAACCCACGAGCCAAAAACAACTATGGCCAAATTGTGCGTTGGACACCTGCCGGTGAGGACCACGCCAATGCCCAGTTCAATTGGGACTTGTTTGTGCTAGCTGGCAACCCTGTGGTTAGCCCTGATAGCCTTGAGCGTGGCAGCCCCAACATCACGGCTGACAATATGTTCAACAGCCCAGACGGCATTGCCTTTGATCAAGCTGGTCGTCTGTGGATTCAAACCGACGGCAAATACAGCAACAAGGGCCAGTTTGCTGGCATGGGCAACAACCAAATGTTGTGTGGCAATCCGGTGACGGGTGAGATACGGCGCTTCTTGGTGGGCCCCGTGGCTTGTGAAATCACAGGCTTTGCCATGACGCCTGACCAAACGACGATGTTTGTCGGTATCCAGCACCCTGGCGAAGAGTTGGCCAACTCACACTTCCCTGACGGCGGCAACACCGTGCCTCGTTCAAGTGTGATCGCCATTCGCCGCAATGACGGCGGCGTGATCGGTGCTTAAGCGTTAAGCCACCGATTGCATCCAAAAATCCCTGGGTCCCACCACCCCGGGATTTTTACATTGGCCGAATAGCTTTTGAGCCGGATCCTGTCACTGCTGCCTCAAGCGCATACGGTGCTGGCCATCACAACCGCTCAGAGGCTTCACCCATCGGCTTTGGGGCAGGTGCTTTGCAACCATGAATCAACACCCAGCAGTTTGATCCTCGGCCGACTCCAAATGTCAAGGCAGATTGAGCCGTGATGCCGCAAACTCAGGGGGGTTTTGACGCGCACCCGCGTTTATGACAGTTTTGTGGCTGCTTG
>CAZNWS010000240.1:0-2805 GCA_964576495.1 uncultured Hydrogenophaga sp.
CTTCGCGCAAAAAGTGGATCAACAAGGTGCGGGGCTCTACGGCACGCTCTTGTTTTTTGCCGTTGACGGAAACGGTGACGATTTTTTTCGACATGGGGTTTCTCCGGTTTATGAGCACTGGGCCCAGGCTTTGTTGAGGGCGCGCTTGACCATGGCACCGGCCATCGCGGTTTTGTATTCCACGTCACCGCGCAAGTCTTCCGCGGGGTCGCAAATGGCAATGGCCGCATCCACCGCGGCTTGCACGTTGGCGGCGTTGAAAGGCTTGCCCAACAGGGCGGCTTCGGCGGCTTCGGCACGCAAAGCGGTGGGCGCGACGTTGGTCAGACCGATGCGCACGTGGCTGACTTGGTCGCCGCTTTTGCGCATGACCACGGCGCAACCGGCCGTGGCCCAGTCACCGGTCTTGCGCTTGAGTTTTTCGTAGGCACTGCCGGTCCCTTTGGCGAACGCGGGCACGCGAATGGCCACCATCACCTCGTTTTCTTCAAGCAGCGTCATGTAGGTGCCCAAGAAGAAACCGTTGGCGGCCACGGTGCGGCGGCCCTTGGGTCCTTCGAGCACGAACTCGGCATCGCACACCAAGGCCAATGCCGGGTGATCGTTGCCGGGGTCGCCGTGGGCGATGTCACCACCGATGGTGCCGCGGTTGCGCACCTGGGGGTCGGCGATCAGCTTGGCGGCCTCAGACAACAAGGGCACCTTGGCTTGCAAGATGGGGGAGTTGATCAGGTCGTTTTCGACCGTCATCGCGCCGATGACCACGGTATTGCCTTCTTCGCAAATACCACGCAACTCGGGGATGCGGTTGATGTCGATGAGGTGCTCAGGCTGGGCGAAGCGCAGCTTCATCATGGGCAACAAACTGTGGCCGCCGGCCAGCAATTTGGCGTCGGAACCGTATTGGCCCAGCAAGGCCACAGCCTCGCCGACGGACTTGGGTGCGTGGTACTCAAAACTCGGTGGGATCATGGTTGTCTCCTTGTTTGTCATTGACAAATATCAATGTAAGGGGATTGATAACCCAACTGCAACAGTGGGTTATTCAGCGCCATGACTACCTAGGTTCTACCTCTGGCACGAACCGCTCGGGATCGTGCACGAAACGCTTTGTTCTGAACAAAATGCCGAAATACGTCCGGGAAAGCCCTAATAAGAAAAGGGCCTATCGTTTACCCTAGGCCGAGCTGTTTTTTGAGTTGACTGGCGATCACACGGGACACCGGGACTCGAATCTGGGGGTGGTGCCGAAACTGCAGCGCGGTTTTGGCCCCCTCGCGTTGCAGCCGATCGATCGATCGCAAATTCACCAAATAACGCCGGTGCACGCGCACAAACACCTCGGGGTCGAGACGGTCTTGCAAATCGCCAATGCTCAGGTTGCAAAAGTGCCAGCCATCGACCGTCAAGATCCGACAATAGTGCCCGTCAGACTCGATGGCGCACACGTCTTGCACATCCAAAAAACTCACCTGGTGGTTCACCGCCACGGGTAATCGGCTTAAGCGACGCGAGGTGGCTGGTTCAGGTTCTGCATCTTGGGCGCTGACGATCTCGGTGACGTCGTAAAACACCAAGACAAAACCGCTGAGCTGCTGCGCCATGTCGGTGATGCGGGTCACCTTGATGAGCAAAATCTGCTCGGGGATGTTGATGATCATCGTCATCGGCACGTTCTGCGCCACTGGGCAAGTGCTGGCTTGGTCGATGAGGAAGTTGACTTTGGGGCGTGAGCGCTCGGGGTGGAAGTCCAGCACAAAACGGTCAAAAGGTTTCATGCGATCGACGGGTAGGACACGGCGAGCAAAGTCGTTCATGCCCACCACGTGGCGCTGGGCGTTGAGGTGAATCACGCCGGCTTCGAACTTTTCAAACAAATACAGCGGCGAACGCGGGGATGGGGCAGTGCTCATGGGTCGGTCTCCGGGCGCAAGGGTAGCCCATTCGACCCTTCGCGCCGCTGACTGGGCCAATTCCCGTCAAAAAAGAAAACCCCGCCGTCGTGGACAGCGGGGCCAACACCCCAAGGGCGACAGGGCAACTGCGTTTGTCCTGATATGATCATTATACTGTATATTTACACAGTATTTATGATGTTCCAGATCCCCCTCCCCCCCTTCACCCCTGTGCCCGTGGCCACCCAGCCTGGCTGGGTCAACGCCGTGTCGGTCAGCGTGGCCGCGGGGTTTCCGAGCCCCGCCGAAGACCACCTGGTCGAGCGCATCGACCTCATGAAGCAGCTGGTGCGCCACCCCCAAGCCACGTTTTTTGTGCGCATCGCGGGCGACTCCATGCAGGGCGCGGGCATCTTGAACGGCTCGGTGGTCTTGGTGGACAAGGCCATTCGACCCGAGCACGGGCACATCGTGATCGCCGTCATCGATGGCGACTTCACCTGCAAACGCCTGCACACACGCGGGGGTCGGCTGCGCCTCAAACCCGAAAACCCCACGTTCCCCGACTTGGTGCCACGCGAAGGCCAGTCGGTGGAAATCTGGGGCGTGGTGGTGGCCTGTATCCACCAATACGTGGCTTGAACGGCGCGCGCCACGCATGTTCGCGCTGATCGATGGCAACAACTTCTACGCCTCCTGCGAGCGCGTATTCCGACCCAGCCTACAGGGGCGGCCCTTGGTGGTGCTGAGCAACAACGATGGCTGTGCCATCGCGCGCAGCGAAGAGGCCAAGGCGTTGGGCATTCGCATGGGTGCACCGCTGTTCCAAATCGCGCACCTGCTGGATGAGGCCGGCTTGGTGGCGGTGTCGGCCAATTTTGAGTTGTATGGCGACATGAGCGAGCGCCTG
>CAZNWS010000241.1:0-2796 GCA_964576495.1 uncultured Hydrogenophaga sp.
CTTTGGTGAGTTTGGCCAAGAGTTGGCTGTTTTGTTCTTCGGTGGCGATGTCCACCCGCGTGCGCAGCAAGGCGCTGGTGCGGCTGATACGTTCAGAGAGGTTGGACAAACGCTGCGCGGTGGCGGCCACGGTAGACATGGCTGGTGAGAGACGCCGCTGCATGAATTCACCGATGGTTTGTGTGCCGCTGATGGGTGATTCGCGCAACTCGGCGATGCGCTCGCGCACCAGTTTGTCGTAAGCCGCGGTGGCGGCAAAACGGTAGGCGTGCTCGGCGGTGATGAGCTCAACCGAGGCGGCCAAACCGATCAGTCGGTCAAGCAGTGCTTGATCTTGAGCGGCCTTGCTTTGCAACTCGGCGGTGATGTCAGCCAATTCGCGCTCGGCTTGGCCGAGTTGGGTGCCAACGGCCTTGGCTACGGGCAGGCCCCGCAGAGCCATGAGTCGGTAGGTTTCGAGTTCAAGCAAGCGCTGCGAGATGCGTCCCGCGCGGGTGTCGCTGGTGCCTTCTGGTGCCAAGACCAACATGCGCTCAAAGCCGGTTTCGCGCAAACGGAAGTCGGTCACCACCATCGAGTGTGGACCGTTGCCCATGCTGGAGGCCACCACCGAATGTTCGCCAAACCAACGCCTGGCTTTGTCCAACGTGGCGTGGGGGTTCTTCAGGTCATCGTTGAGCATGATGAGCTTGATGGCCGCAAAGGTGCGCCCCGGGATTTGTGACAACCACCCGTCGGGCAGCGACAGGTGCGACAACAACTCGGGGTCTTGTGCGCCCAAGCCCGCGTCGGCGGGCAAGGATTGCACCAATGAGTAGCGAGTGAATTCGGTGTGACGCTCCCATTTCAAGGTGTACGAGCCCAAGCGCATCCGCACAAAATTGCCTTGCACCTCATCGAGTGACAAATCGGGTTTGAGTTGCTTGAGGTGCTCCCACTCCTGCTCGCGGCTCACGCCTGCGTTGAACACGCCCACCAACACAATCAGGCCGGGCAAATGGATGCGCGCGCTCGGGCGAGCATGGACCTCGTTGTGCAGCACAACGCGCAAGTGGTCATCAACAGGTAAGTTGTTCATGTCTATCGGTACGGGTGGACTGAGATGACATTGTGCGGCATGCGTCGGGGCGAGACTTCAAGCCCGCTGCGCCACCCAGCGCGTGACGTGGGCCGGACCTTGGTGGCCGGGGCCTTCGTCGAGCACGGTGAGGCCTTCGTAAGCCAAGCGTTCCTGCAGACCCGCAAAGTCTTGGCGCAGCAGGTCCAGCGTGTAGAGCATGTCGCGGTCTTTGGGGCCACCGCTGCTGTGGGCGAGTTGTTGCGGGTGAAAGGCCTCGATGATGAGCCAGCCGCGCGGGCGCAAGGCGGTCATCAAACGCTGGTGTGCGCTGGCGCGCAAGGCCGGCGGCAGGTGGAGGTAAACCAGGACCAACGCATCCGCGCTGTTGGGCTCGGGCGTCCAGTCGGCCAAATCGGCGTGGATGGTGTCGATGCGCACGCCGCGCTCAGCGGCCAAGGCTTGGGCTTTGTTCAGGCCCACCGCCGAGCTGTCCACCGCGGTAACGCGGTGGCCTTGCTGGGCCAGCCACACGCCGTTGCGACCTTCACCATCACCGGGCACCAGCACGTCGCTGGGCACTTGCAACTGCGGTATTTGGTCGGCCAAAAACGCGTTGGGGTGCAGGCCGTATTTGTAGCCGGGGGCGGAAAAGTTGTGGTCCCAGAAATTCATGCGGCGATGGTCGGTGATCAGCGTCGGGCCGGCAGGTCGGCGTAATACGTGGCCAAAGCTTCAATTTCTTCGCGGCTCAAACGCTTGGCAAAGGTGCGCATGCCCTCGGCAGCGTCGTTGGTGCGGTGGCCGGTTTGGTAGTCGAGCATGGTGCGCACAAAGTACAGCGGGTTTTGTCTGGCCAGCGCTGGAGCCTCAAATTTTCCGCCTTGACCGCGCGTGCTGTGGCAACTCGCGCATGGCGTGATCAACCGCGATGGATCACCTTTTCGCACCAGTTGCTCGGGGTTGAGCTTGGCCACGGGTCGTGGGGTGCCATCGCCTTGTGGGGCTTTTTGTACCGCGTAATACGCGCCCACGTCGGCGATTTGTTGCGGCGTCATCATCACAGCGATGTCGTGCATCAACTCGGCGCCCTTGTTGTTGACGTGGCGACGGTCGCGGTAGTCCATCAACATCTTGGCGGTGTAGGCGGCTTTTTGGCCGGCCAGGTGAGGCCAGTTTTGGGTAGGGGCCACGCCGGTCTCACCATGGCAAGACGCACAGAACATCTGCTGGTTGACCACACGGCCGCGCTCAGCGTCGCCTTTGGGCAAGGCCGTCAAGGCCGTGCGCAACGTGGTGGGGGTCCAAGCTGCCGCGGCTGCGGCCTGGGGTTCAGACGCGCGCGATGGGCTGGCCACCACACCGGCCACCAAAGCCGCTGTGGCGGCAACGGCGAACACCTGGCGCGCACGGCGTGCCCAACCATCGGTCACGGCGGTGAGCTCTTGCAGGTAAGGATCGTGGGAATGAGGATCTTGTGTCATGTTGCGTTCCAGCATCTTCATCTCAAGCAAAGCAATCGGCGGTGAAGGTGCGCAACCAAGCTTGTTGGTAGCGCGCACCGAGCTTGATCTGCGCGGGGGTGGCGTTCAAGGGCAGGTAACGACCTTTGCCGTTGATGCGACCAATCTTGCCGTCGGCTTGGATCTTGAAGACGTCGGCCACGAACAGGCCGTAGTCCTTGCCCGCCAAGGCGTAGCAGGTGTTTTCCCACAGGGGTTCGGGCGCGGTTTTACCGG
>CAZNWS010000242.1:0-2773 GCA_964576495.1 uncultured Hydrogenophaga sp.
CCGCTGGCCGCCGCTCAAGGCTTGGTCCAGACGCCAGCGCCATTGCAGCGTGCCTGCGCTGCCGCGCCAGTCGTGCGCCCAAGTGCCGTAGGACTGGTTGGTGCGCATCTGCACACCGGCCACACCCTCGACCTGCCCCAGTTCAAAACGCGTGGCGCTGACGTCGGGTTTGTTGGGTAAGCCCACAAAGCGCCAGCCTGGGGTGTTGGCGCTGTGTTGGCTGGTCAGGGGCAACAGCGGACCCGACAAAGGCAGGGGCGATGTGGCGTGGGCGCTCAAGGCCAAGAGCCCAGCAGCCCATGCGGTGATGTGACGTGACATGCTCAGGCTCCGCGTTTGTAGTCGTGGTACTTCTTCACCCAAGCCAGCAAGCGCTGTGGCGCATGGGCGCGCTTCCATTCACCGGCCACGTATTTGTTGGACTCGGCCAGTGTGGGGTAGGTGTGGATGGTGCCCAAGATCTTGTTCAGGCCCAGGCCGTGTTTCATGGCCAGCACGAACTCGGCGAGCAAATCACCGGCGTGGGTGCCGACGATGGTCACGCCCAAAATGGTGTCCTTGCCCGGCACGGTCAGCACCTTCACAAAGCCGTGGGCTTCGCTGTCCGCGATGGCGCGGTCCAGATCATCGATGCCGTACTTCGTCACCTCATACGGGATGTTTTTCTCTTTGGCCTCTTGCTCGTTCAAGCCCACACGCGCCACCTCGGGGTCGATGAAGGTCGCCCACGGGATGACCGAGTAGTCGGCCTTGAACAGCTTCCACTCGCCAAACAGCGCGTTCACGGCGGCGTACCAAGCTTGGTGGGCGGCGGTGTGGGTGAACTGAAACGGCCCGGCCACGTCGCCGGCGGCGTAGATGTTGGGGTAAATGGTTTGTAGGTACTCGTTGGTCTCGACCGTGCGGTGGGTGGGAATGCCCAGGTCTTCCAAGCCGTAACCCTGCAGGCGCGCCACGCGGCCCACGGCGCATAGGAGTTGGTCGAACACGATGCGTTTTTCAGCGCCGTTGTGCTCCACGATCAAGGTTTTTTCGCCGTTGACGAGTTCGCAGCGCAGCGCTTGGTGGCTGGTGAGCACGTCCACGCCATCGGCTTGCAGCGAGGCCTTGGCCAGTTCGCTCACCTCGGCGTCTTCACGCACCATGATGCGTGCGCCCATTTCCACTTGCGTGACGTGTGAGCCCAGCCGCGCAAAGCTCTGTGCCAGCTCGCTGCCGATGGGGCCGCCGCCCAGCACCACCAAGCGCTTCGGTGTGCTGTCGAGCTTGGCGAACTCGTCCCACAGCGTGTCGCTGGTGACATAACCCACCTCGTCCAAGCCGGGCAGGGGCGGCACAAAGGAGCGGGCGCCGGCGGCGATCACGATGCTGCGGGCGGTCAAACGTTGGGTACCGCCACCGTTGAGGGCGATCTCCACCGTCCAGGGGTTGACCAGCTTGCCGTGACCCTGCAGCACCTCCACACCCAGCTCGGTGTAGCGCTCCACGCTGTCGTGCGGCTCGATGGCTTTGATGACGTCGTGCACGCGCTGCATCACCGCTTTGAAGCTGAAGCTGGGCGTGGCGTCGGTCAAACCGTAGTTCGAGGCGTGGCGCATTTGGTGGGCGAGCTTGGCGCTTTTGATCAGCGCCTTACTGGGCACACAGCCGTAGTTCAAACAGTCGCCCCCCATTTTGTGGGCCTCGATCAGCGTCACCTTGGCCTTGACGGCCGCGGCGATGTAGGCGCTGACCAAACCACCGGCGCCACCGCCGATGACGATCAGGTTACGGTCAAAGGTCTTGGGGCGTTGGTCGGCCCAGCGGGCGTAGACCTTGCGCTTTTGCACTGCGGCCACGATGCGACGAGCGATCAGCGGGAACACACCCAACAACACAAAGCTGCCCAAAAGCGCGGGGCTCAAGATGCCTTGCAAGGAATCCAGCTGCGCGAGTTGCGTGCCGGCGTTCACAAACACCGCCGTGCCGGCCAACATGCCCACTTGGCTGACCCAGAAAAACGTCCAGGTTTTCATGCGCGTGAGGCCCATGAGCAGGTTGATCAAGAAGAAGGGCACGACCGGGATCAGGCGCAAGGTGAAGAGGTAAAACGCGCCTTCTTTGTCCACGCCCGCGTTGATGTCGGCCAAGCGGCTGCCGAACTTGGCCTCGACCCAGTCGCGCAGCACAAAACGCGAGGCCACAAAGGCCAAGGTGGCACCGATGGTGGACGCAAACGACACGATCAACAGGCCTTGCCACAAGCCAAAGATCGCGCCGCCGGCCAAGGTGATGATGGTGGCCCCTGGGAAGGACAGGGCCGTGGCGGCCACGTAAATCAAGAAATACACCGCCGCCACCGTCAGCGGTTGTGCGGCGTGCAACTCGGCAAAGCTGGCTTGACTGGCCTTGAGTTGCTCAAAGCTGAGGAAGCGGCCCACATCCAATGCGACAAAAGCGCCGATGGCCAAAGCCAACAACAGCAAAACCAGTAATTGACGGGTACGCATGAGAAAACTCCAAAAGCCGATGTGCCGGCTGGTGCATGAACCTTAAACGGTGCTCATGGGTGTATTCGTGTCCGAGCGAAAAAAAGTTACATCAAACGCCGATACCCCCACCCAACCCGCATGGCGGTGGTGATGGCACACAAGGCAGCAAACCCATAAGCCAACACCCCAAAGTGTTCAGGCCACAGGCACATGGCGGCGAAGACCGCGATGGTTTCGGTGGCTTCGGTCAGGCCACCCAAGAAATAAAAACTTTTGCCCGGCAGGGCGGTGTCGGTCAGGCC
>CAZNWS010000243.1:0-2718 GCA_964576495.1 uncultured Hydrogenophaga sp.
GTGGTGGGGTCGTGGATCACAAAGAAAATTTCAAGCAACTCGCGCGTGCTCACCTGCTCGGGGTCGTAGACCAGCTTGACCACCTCGTTGCAACCGGTGCGCCCGGTGCACACCGCCTCGTATGTTGGGGCTTGCGCCTGCCCATTGCTGTACCCGGACTCGACATCCAGCACGCCGCGCACGTCTTTGAACACCGCTTCGGTGCACCAAAAACAGCCGCCGCCCAAGACCAAGGTTTGTGATGTGTTCATGATGTGTTTATACCGGGAAGCAATCCCGTGTATTATTAATAACCAACTGGTCATTAATATGTCGCACGCCGTCCTATCCCCCACCACCACGCCCCGGCGCAGTCGGCGCAAGGACGCGCGTCCGGGGGAGTTGTTGGCTGCGGCTTTGAGCCTGTTCGTGGAAAAAGGTTTTGCCGCCACCACGGTCGAAGCCGTCGCGGCACGAGCGGGCGTGTCCAAAGGGACTCTGTTTTTGTACTTCCCCAGCAAGGTTGAGCTCTTCCAAGCCGTGGTGCGCGAGAACATCGTCGGGCGCTTGAGCGAATGGGCCCAAACCATCGAACGCCACGAAGGCCCACAAGCCCCCTTGTTGCGCGAACTGATGCACCAATGGTGGCAGCGCATCGGCATGACCGAAGCGTCTGGCATCACCAAACTGGTTTTGAGCGAGGCTGGGCAATTCCCCGACATCGCACGGTTCTACCAAACCGAAGTCATCGAACCCGGCCAAGCGCTGATGCGCCAGATCCTGCGCCGCGGCGTGGCCAGCGGCGAATTCCGCGACCTGAACTTGGAGCACACCATCCACGGGCTCTTCGCGCCCATGTTGTTTTTGGTGATGTGGAAACACTCGCTCGGCCTGTGTGTCCCCACAAAGCACCCACTCGACCCAGAAGCATTTATCGACAGTCAGCTGCAGCTCTTGCTGCACGGCCTCACCACCACACCGCAAACGCCATGAATTTCCGCTCCAAACCCAAATCCTTACCCTGGATCTTGCTCGGCCTCTTGGTCGTGATCATCGCCATCGGCGTGGCCCGAGCTGTTGTCAAGCGCAACACCCAACAAACTGAAGCCGCCCAAGCCGCTGCTGTCCTGCAAACCGCGCCAGTCTACGAGCTGGTGCCGGCGGATTGGATGGCCGCCAAGGCCGTGCCACTGAATCAAACGGTGGCCGTCTCGGGTTCGATCAAGGCTTTGCAAAGCGCCGTGGTCAAGGCCCGCGTGGCCGGTGAGTTGCAAGGACTGAACAAACGCGAAGGCCAAAGCGTGAGCGAGGGCGAAGTGGTGGCGCGCGTGGTCAGCCCCGACGCCGGTGCGCGGGTGCGCCAAGCCGAACAACAAGCACAAGCCGCCAAAGCCCAAGCCGACATCGCCCAGCGCACCCACGACAACAACCTGGCCTTGGTGGCGCAGGGCTTCATCTCCAACACCGCCTTGCAAAACTCGCTGTCGCAACTGGCCTCGGCGCAAGCCAACCACCGCGCGGCCTTGGCAGCGCTCGACATCGCCCGCCAGTCGCTCAGCGACACCGCCTTGCGCGCACCCTTGAGCGGCCAAATCTCGGCGCGCTTGGCACAAAACGGCGAACGCGTGGGGATTGAAGCCCGGGTGGTGGAAATCGTCGACCTCTCGGCCTTTGAACTCGAAGCCGCACTCTCGCCCTTGGACGCGGCCCGCGTGCAAACCGGTCAAACCGTTGAACTGCGCGTGGAAGGCCGCACCGAAACGATCGCTGCCACCGTCAGCCGCATCAACCCCAGTGTTCAAGCGGGCAGCCGCAGCGTGCTGGTGTATTTGCGCATCCCCAACGCCAGTGGCTTGCGCCAAGGCCTGTTCGCCCAAGGCCACATCGTGACCGGCGAAGCCAGCGCCATCGCCGTGCCGGCCAGTGCGGTGCGCAACGACAAGCCCGCGCCCTACATCCAAATCGTGCAAGACGGTCAAGTGCGCCATTGGCCCGTCCAAATCACCACGCAAGGTCAGTTCCAGGGCGAGCCCATGGTCGGCATCCTCGATTTGCCCGAGGGCACGACCGTGCTGCGCGCCCAAACCGGCCTGGTCCGCGAAGGCACGGCCATGACCCTGCGCACCACCCCATAAGGCACCGCCATGTGGTTCACCCAAGTCTCTTTGCGCAACCCGGTCTTTGCGACCATGGTCATGTTGGCCTTTGTGGTGCTGGGCGTGTTTTCTTTCCAGCGCTTGCAGGTCGACCAGTTCCCCAGCATCGACTTCCCCGTGGTGGTCATCAACACCGACTATCCTGGCGCCTCGCCCGAAATCGTCGAGACCGAGGTCACCAAAAAAGTAGAAGAAGCGGTCAACGCCATTGCCGGCGTCAACGCCCTGACCTCGCGCAGCTACGAAGGCTCATCCGTCGTCATCGTTGAATTTCAGCTGCACGTCGATGGCCGCAAAGCCGCCGAAGACGTGCGGGAAAAAATCGCCTTGCTGCGCCCCGCCTTCCGCGACGAAGTCAAAGAGCCGCGTGTGTTGCGCTTTGACCCCGCCAGCCGCTCCATCTGGTCGGTGGCCGTGATCCCCGACGCCACCCAACTGCCCGCCGGCAAGGCCGCGCCCAGCGCCGTGGAGTTGACCACTTGGGCCGAACAAACCCTCAAGAAGCGTTTGGAAAACGTGCGTGGCGTGGGCTCGGTGACGCTGGTGGGCGGCACGCGCCGCGCCATCAACATCCACCTCGACC
>CAZNWS010000244.1:0-2717 GCA_964576495.1 uncultured Hydrogenophaga sp.
AACACCATGCCGTTGCGGTTGGGCATGCGCTTTTGCACGTCGGCGATGTTTTTGTCGCTCAGGACAAAATCGGCCGGCACGATGTTGGCCAAGTTCAAAAGGTAAGCCGTCACACCAAAGACTTCATCGGGCGTCAAGGTCTTGGGGTTGTTCCAAGGCATGGCGCGGTTGATGTAATCCCAGATGGTCGACAACGTGGCGACCTTCATGATGGTGGTCTTTTGAGGGGCCGTGGCAGGCGCACCTTCAACCAAAGCCGCGACACGACCGGTTTCAATGTCTTTCTTGGTCGTGCCGCCGATGATGGGCGTGAAGACCTCGTTGGATTCCCCGAAATCACCGTGGCAGGACGAGCATCTGGCGACCCATACCTGCTCACCCATACTCACAGAACCTGCACCCTTGGGCAGGCCTTTAAAGTCAGGACGTACATCAATGTCCCAGGCCTTGACTTCGGCGGGAGTCGCATCGCGACCCATGTCGTGCCAAGGCTTGTTCTGGGCGTGAGCCGCGCCGAAACTCAGCGCAGACAGAGCGGCCGCCACCACGGCAACCTGACGGGAAAGCTTGAACATGTTTTTCATCAGTACACCTGCACGTTGGAGACTTCACCGTTTTCAGACACCAACCAGCTTTGGATGGCGTTTTGGTGATAGACGGACTTGGTGCCACGCACGGCACGCAATTGGTTGATCTTGGGCTGTACGTAGCCGGTGCTGTCGATGGCACGGGCTTGCAAAATGGCGGGCTTGCCGTCCCAGACCCAGTCGATGTTGAAACGGGTCAAAGCCTTGGGCAGCACAGGGCCTTCCAAGCGCGCGGTGCGCCAGTTGCGGCCGCCGTCCACGCTCACGTCGACGCGCTTGATCGAACCGCGGCCCGACCAAGCCAGGCCGGTCACGTTGTAGTAACCCTTGTCGAGCAGGGTCTGGCCGGCCGATGGCGTGGTGATGACCGACTTGCATTCTTGAATGCCGGTGTACTGGCGGTGCGTGCCATCGGGCATGTGGTCGATGTAGTGAACCGCCTCGTCCTTGGTGGCGTATTTCTGATCGCCCACCTCGATGCGGCGCAGGTACTTGACCCAACTCACACCCTGGATACCCGGCACCACCAAACGCAGGGGGTAACCGTTTTCGGGGCGAAGCATTTCACCGTTCATGGCCCAAGCGACGATGCAGTCGTCCATGGCGCGTTCGATGTCGATGGTGCGGGTCATGGAAGAGCCGTCAGCACCTTCGGCCAACACGTATTTCGCTTTTTTCTTGTCGATACCGCACATCTCCAACAACGTGGACAGCAGCACGCCTGTGAACTCCGAGCAGCTGACCATGCCATGGGTGTATTGCACGGTGGGCACCGCCACGTTGCCCCATTCGGTGGCGGTGTTCGCACCGCACTCAATGAAGTGAATGCGCGAAACGCTCGGCAAGCGCATCAGGTCGTCCATGGTGAAAACGCGTTGGCGCTTGACCAAGCCGTTGATCATCAAGCGGTGCTTGGAAGGATCGATGTCCCACCAACCTTGGTGGTGGCGCTCGAAGTGCAAACCGCTGGGTGTGATGATGCCAAAGAGTCCCTGCAACGGAGTAAAACTCACCGAAGCTTGGTCAACACGGGTCAAACCCGGGCTTTGGCGGCGGCGCAAGTTGGTTTCCCACTTGCTGGGTTGACCATAACCGGGATCCATGGCCACAGGCATGCCCAGACCGGTGGAGTGCTCCGGCAACTTCAAGATGACATCCTCGCCCTCAGCGGCAATGGCCTTGGTGGCAGCACCCGCAGAGGCGGCCACACCAGCACCCATGGCGAGCGCTTTGCCCATGAAGCTACGGCGCGCCTTGCGAGCGGCTTCGAGCTTTTCAGCACTCAGAAAATTTTCTGGTGCGGGCACAACGCGCCCAATGACTTCACTCAGGTCTTTAGACACTTGTTCTTCCTTCAAGTTGGCAGATGGACGGGCCCAAACCCAATGGCATGAACCCACGAATCAACGGTCGAGACAGCCGGTTTGATGTATCGCAAAGCTGTGCAGACAGATCGTCGATTATATGAGTGATTACTGATATATGGATAGGTGCAAACCCTCGCCAAGCGTCCACCACGAAGCCCTCTGAAACTGAATGAAGCCTGACAACGCAAGGGTTTCCACGCTCTAGATATTGGCGTCCCTAGCTCTAAGATTACGGCATCGGTATATGCGCGCTCACGGATGCTAAGTCGCTATATTCGATTTTCTTATCACCCCAATTGGAGAAGACCATGGTTTCTGTCAAACACTGGCTCGCCGCCACCGCCCTGCTCGCAGCGGCTGCTGGCGCTCACGCCCAAGTCAACCAAATTCAAGTGTGGGCTGCGGCCTGCGCCAACTGCCACGGCACCAACGGTCGCGCCGAAGCCGGTATGGAAGCCTTGGCGGGCAAAAACAAAGACGAAATGGTCAAAACCTTGCTGGCATTCAAAGCCGGTACCAAGCCCGCGACCATCATGCACCAGCTCTCCAAGGGTTACACCGACGAGCAACTGACCCAAATCGCCGGCTACTTTGCCGAACAGAAGAAATAAGGAGCCCACCATGCAACGTCGACAATTTGTACAAACCTTGGGTGCTGGCTCCGCTGCGGTGGGCTTGGGCTCGGTGACGGGTTGCGCCTCCATCGGCGGCGCCAAAGGCCATGTGGTCGTGATCGGTGGCGGCTACGCCGGTGCCACGGCCG
>CAZNWS010000245.1:0-2217 GCA_964576495.1 uncultured Hydrogenophaga sp.
ACGGTCTGCGCCGCGGTGAGCATTTGGTGGTGATCGGCGCCAATCGCCCTCGCTTGTACGCCACCATGCTGGCCGCACAAACCTTGGGCGCCATCCCTGTACCTTTGTACCAAGATGCAGTGGCCGGCGAATGCGTCTTCCCCATCAACAACGCCGAGGTGCGCTTCGCCATCGTTGAAGACCAAGAGCAGGTCGACAAGATGCTCGAGATCCGCGAGCAATGCCCGCAACTCGAACACCTGTTTTTTGACGACCCCCGTGGCTTGCGTCACTACGACCATCCGGGTTTGGCTTCCATCGACGAACTCGCCGCAGCCGGCCACGCTTACAACCAGCAGCACCCTTCGTTCGTGGACGAGCAAATCGCCCAGAACCAGCCCGACGATGTCGCGGCCATGTTCTTCACTTCAGGCACCACAGGCAACCCCAAGGGCGTGGTCCACACCCACCAGACCTTGATCGACCGCGCGGCGGTGGGTGCGGCATTCGACAAGCTCACCGACCGCGACGAGGTGCTGGCCTACCTGCCGCCCGCTTGGATCGGCCAAAACATCTTCAGCTATGCGCAGTGGTTGGTCGCTGGCTACGTGGTGAACTGCCCCGAATCCGGCTCGACCGTGACCATCGACCTGAAGGAAATCGGCCCCACCTATTACTTCGCCCCGCCCCGCGTGTTCGAAGGCTTGCTCACCAGCGTGATGATCCGCATGGAAGACGCCGGCGCCCTCAAGCGCAAGATGTTCCACGCCTGCATGGCTTTGGCTCGCCGCGTGGGACCGGCCAAAACCGACGGCAAACCCGTGGGCTTGGTGGACTCGCTGCTCTACGGCATCGGCAATGTGCTGGTGTATGGGCCGCTGCGCAACAACTTGGGCTTCAGCCGCGTGCGTGTGGCCTACACCGCGGGCGAGGCGATTGGCCCCGACCTGTTCAGCTTCTACCGATCCATCGGCATCAACCTCAAACAGCTCTACGGCTCGACCGAAACCGCGGTGTTCGTGTGCTTGCAGCCCGACCACGAAGCCCGCGCCGATACGGTGGGTGTGCCATGCGATGGCGTGGAAATCAAGCTCAGCGAAACCGGAGAAATCTTGGTCAAGTCACCCGGCTTGCTCAAGGAATACTACAAAAACCCCAAAGCCACGGCCGAGGTCCTGACCGAAGATGGCTGGTACCACACCAGCGACGCGGGCTTCATCGATGCGTCGGGCCATTTGAAGATCATCGATCGCGTCAAAGACGTGGGTCGCATCAAAGGTGGTGCGTTCGACAACGCCATGTTTGCGCCCAAGTACGTGGAAAACAAACTGAAGTTTTTCTCGCACATCAAGGAGGCCGTGGCCTACGGCGATGGCCGAGAAAAAGTGTGTGTGATGCTCAACATCGACTTTGACGCCGTGGGCAACTGGGCGGAACGTCGCAACTTGCCCTACGCCGGTTACACCGACCTGGCACAAAAACCCGAGGTGTACGAGCTGATTAAAGATTGCGTCGAGAAGGTCAATGCCGACCTGAGCCGCGACGAATTGCTCGCGGGCAGCCAGATCAGCCGCTTCTTGGTGTTGCACAAAGAACTCGACGCCGACGACGGCGAACTCACCCGCACCAACAAGGTCCGCCGCGGCTTCATCGCCGACAAATACCAAGTGCTGGTGGACGCGTTGTATGGCGGCAAAACCGAGCAGTTCATCGACACCCAAGTGAAGTTTGAAGATGGCCGCACCGGCAGCGTCAGCGCCACCTTGCGCATCGCCGATGCACGCACCTTTGACCCTGTGAAAGCAGCAGCATGAGCAAAAAAATCGGCGACGTCATCCTCGACGTCAAAAACATTTCCTTGCGCTTCGGCGGGGTCAAAGCCCTGACGGACATTTCGTTCAATGTGCGCGAGCACGAGGTGCGCGCCATCATCGGCCCCAACGGCGCTGGCAAGAGCTCCATGCTCAACTGCATCAACGGCGTGTACCAACCGCAAGAGGGCAACATCACCTTCCGCGGTCAAACTTTCAAACACATGAACAGCCGCCAAGTGGCCGAGATGGGCATAGCGCGCACGTTTCAAAACTTGGCCTTGTTCAAGGGCATGAGCGTGATCGACAACCTCATGACCGGCCGCAACCTGCGCATCAAGAGCAATCTGTTTTTGCAAGCTTTGCGCCTAGGTCCGGCCCAACGCGAAGAAGAAGAACACCGAGCATTTGTTGAGCACATCATCGA
>CAZNWS010000245.1:2227-2689 GCA_964576495.1 uncultured Hydrogenophaga sp.
TCGACTTTCTGGAAATTCAGGCTTATCGCAAGACGCCAGTGGGTCAACTGCCCTATGGTTTGCAAAAGCGCGTGGACTTGGGCCGAGCCTTGGCCATGGAGCCTCAAGTGTTGCTGCTCGATGAGCCCATGGCGGGTATGAACGTCGAAGAAAAGCAAGACATGAGTCGATTCATCTTGGACGTGAACGATGAGTTCGGCACCACCATTGTGCTGATCGAACACGACATGGGTGTGGTAATGGACATTTCGGACCGGGTCGTGGTGTTGGACTACGGCAAAAAAATCGGTGATGGCACACCCGAGGAGGTGCGCAACAACGAAGAAGTCATCAGCGCCTATTTGGGCACCAGCCACTGATCGGAGCAATCAACATGGCTTTTTTCATTGAAACCCTCATCGGCGGCCTGATGGCCGGTATGTTGTATTCCTTGGTGGCGTTGGGCTTTGTGCTGATTTTCAA
>CAZNWS010000246.1:0-2684 GCA_964576495.1 uncultured Hydrogenophaga sp.
CACCACTGGCTGGCCACAACTGCTGCACCCAAGCGACCGGCAACAACAAACCCACCACGATCACCGCGCCCGGCACGGCGTAGCCCAAGCCGGTGAGCTGCACCACCGCGCGGGTGGCCGGGCTGGGCTGGGTGCGGAGTGCAAAGCCCAAGGCCAAGGCCACGCTGGTGGCCAAGACGGCGGTCAAGCCGGCGAGCCACAAACTGTTGCGCGACCACTGCACGAACATGCCCCAAGGCAACTCGTCCCAGCCGCCGATCAAGGGCCGCAACATGAAGATCACCGGCAACACAAAACCAAACAGCACCGGCAACACACACAACACCAGCAGCAGACCGGCCGCACCGCCGCGCAGGCGCACCGGTTGGGCCTCTTGGCTGCCGGCGCGCTGGCCACGCAAGGACGCAAAACGCAAGCGCTGTTGCGATCGCCGCTCCACCCACAAGAGCAGGCCCACGGTGAACAAGAGCATGGTGGCCAGCTGCGCGGCGGCGGCGGCGTTGTCCATGGCCAGCCATGCTTTGTAGATGCCGGCGGTGAAGGTTTGGATGCCGAAGTAGCTCGCCACCCCGAAGTCCGCCAAGGTTTCCATCAAGGCCAGCGCCACGCCCGCGGCCACCGCCGGGCGGGCCAAGGGCAGCGCCACTTGGCGGATGCGGCGCAGGAGCGGCGCGCCCAACAAACGCGCGGCCTCCATGAGCTGCGCGGCGCGCTCCGACAACGCCGTGCGCGCGAGCAAATACACATAGGGATACAAGGTGAAGGTGAACACCCCAACCGCGCCGGCGGTGTTGCGCACCTCAGGGAACACGCGTCCTGTCAAGCCAAAGCTCTCGCGCAGCCACGTTTGCAAAGGGCCGCTGAACTGCAAGAAGTCGGTGTAAGCGTAGGCCACCACATAGGCCGGCATGGCCAGGGGTAACAACAAGGCCCACTCCAACCAACGCCGGCCGGGGAAATCAAACAGGGTCACGGCCGCAGCGCTGACCAAGCCCACACTGGCCACGCCCAGCGCCACCGCCACACACAAGACCACCGTGGTCCAAGCGTAATCGGGCAAGACCGTGTCGGTCATTTGCAAAAGCACGTCTTGCGCGGCCGCGTCCCAGCCCAGCCAAGAAGCCCCCAAAGCCAAGACCGGCACGGTGAGCATGATCGCCAAGGCGGCAAGCAAGAGGGGGAACAGCCAGCGCAGCATGGACAAAAAGGGGGTATGGGTGGGGGTTGTTGACCGAGGTCAAGCCAAATGAGAATTGTACTTATCTACAATAAGCCCATGTTCTTAAACCTGTCCCAACTCAGCGTGCGCTACCCGGGCGCCAAGCACCCGGCCGTTGACGGGGTGAGTTTGGGCCTCAAGGCAGGCGATATTGGCGTGCTCATCGGCCCATCGGGCTGTGGCAAAACCACCTTGTTGCGTGCGGTGGCCGGCTTGGAACGCGCCAGCAGCGGTCAGGTGGTGTTGAACAAAGCGGTGGTCAGCAGCGCAGACCACCATGTCGCGGCCGAGCAGCGCCGCATCGGCATGGTCTTCCAAGACTACGCCCTCTTCCCCCACCTCAACATCGGCCGCAACGTGGGTTTTGGCATTGAACACCTGCCGCGCGCCGCGCGCGCCGCACGGGTGGACGAGGTCTTGGCCTTGGTGGGCCTCGAGGGCATGCAAGCGCGCTACCCCCACGAACTCTCGGGGGGGCAACAACAGCGCGTGGCCTTGGCACGCGCCTTGGCCCCTGAACCTCGGCTCTTGCTGCTCGACGAGCCCTTCTCGAATTTGGACGTGGACCTGCGCGAACGCTTGGCCCATGAGGTGCGCGGCATTTTGAAAGCCGCGGGCGCCACCGCGCTCTTGGTGACGCACGACCAGCTTGAAGCCTTTGCCATCGGCGACGTGATCGGCGTCATGCACGAAGGCCACCTGCACCAGTGGGACGACGCCTACGCGCTCTACCACCGACCCGCCACGCGTTTTGTCGCCGAGTTCATTGGGCACGGCGTGTTCGCGCCCGCCACGATCGCCTTGGTCAACAACGAGGTCTCGGTGCAAACCCCCTTAGGGTCTTTGCACGACATGGACGAATGCCCCCTGCCCAGCGCGTACGAGGCTGGTCAGTGCGACGTGCTGCTGCGCGCCGACGACATCGTTCACGACGACCACGCGCCGGTCAAAGCGCAAATCGTGCGCAAATCGTTTCGGGGTTCTGAGTTTTTGTACACGCTGCAACTGGCCAGCGGCGAAACCGTGATGACCCACGTGCCCTCGCACCACAACCACGAAGTGGGCGAATGGATCGGCATCCGCGCCGAGGTCGACCACGTGGTCACCTTCGCGCGCGGGGGCAACGACGAATCCACACCCGCGCCGGCTGTGGCGGTGCACCCCGAGCCGGCTTGATCAGCGTATCAATGCTTGTGTGCGCCATGGCCAGCGCCGTGGTTCATCTGACCTTGTGCACCACCCAAAGCGTTGACAGGCGCTTGGATCTCTTGGGTGAAACGCTGCTTGGCGGCGTCTTCAAAGACCAAGGTGATGGCCACACGCTCACCGGCCTTCAGGGGCTGCTTGAGGTCCATCAACATGACGTGGTAGCCACCGGGCTTGAGCTCGACCGCTTTGCCGGCCGAGAGCTCCAAGCCAGGCACCGCGCGCATTTTCATGACGTCTTTTTCCATGGCCATTTCGT
>CAZNWS010000247.1:0-2680 GCA_964576495.1 uncultured Hydrogenophaga sp.
AAAGGCGCTTTGCTCACCCGCCTGAGCTTGTTTTGGTTCGACCAACTCGGCCCCAAAGGCCTGAACATTTGCCCCATCCACCTCACCGGCGAATCGCCTGAGAGCGTGGTCAGTGCCGAAGAGGCGCCGCAAGTCAGCGGCCGCTCCATGTTGGTGCAGCGTTTGAAGCCCATCCCCGTCGAGGCCGTGGTGCGCGGTTACTTGGCCGGCAGCGGCTGGAAGGAATACCAAGAGAGCCGTTCGGTTTGTGGCGTGAAGTTGCCAGAAGGCTTGCAAAACGCCAGTCAGCTCTCTGAGCCCATCTACACCCCCGCGGCCAAGGCCGAAGTGGGCGAGCACGACGAGAACATCACGTTTGAGAAAACCGTGGAGATGATCGGCGCTGAGCTGGCCGGCCAAATCCGCGACATCTCGATCGCGCTTTACAAAGCCGCGGCCGCCATCGCGCTCCAGAAGGGCATCATCATCGCCGACACCAAGTTCGAATTTGGTCTGGATGCCAAAGGCCAGTTGGTGCTGATGGACGAGGTGCTCACACCCGACAGCTCGCGCTACTGGCCCGCCGACCAATACGCCGTGGGCAGCAACCCCCCCAGCTACGACAAGCAGTTCTTGCGCGACTGGTTAGAGACCGCACAGGTCAATGGCCAGCCTTGGGACAAATCGCCACCAGCACCGCGATTGCCGCGCGAGGTGATCGAGAAAACCGCGGCCAAATACCAAGAAGCGCTGACCCGTTTGATGGGTTGAGCGTCACACGCCAAACCCTGCAGACAAGCCTTGGCGCAGGTGCGCCACCAAAGCCACCACCGCGCGTGGGACGTGGGGCGAGTAGGGGCGAATGGCGTGGATGGTGGGGGCAAAAGCACCCACCGCTCGCCATTGCGGCAAGACCCGAACCAATTTGCCTTGGCGCAAGGCCGCTTGTGCACTGAAGTCGGGCAGCAGGGCGATACCGGCACCGCCCAGAGCCGCCTCACGAAGCGCCTCGCTGTTGTTGGCCGAAAGCGGCCCATTCACCGGCACCGCGATCGGTTCACGGCTGGGTCGCGTCCCGCTCGGTGCGAAGGTCCACACAGGGGCCTCTTGCGCGCGTGGGTAGTGCAGACAGTGGTGGTTCACAAGGTCGTTCGGCTGGGTTGGCTCACCGTGGCGCCGCAGGTAGGCGCGGGTGGCCACCAAGACCGATTCGGTGGTGCACAAGGGCCACGCCACATGCGTGTCGGGGGCTTGTTCGGTGTGGCGAATGGCCAAGTCAAAGCCTTCGGTGGCCAAGGAGCGCAAGCGGTCGGACAGGTCGAGCTCCAAGCGAACGCCGGGGTGCGCTTTGAGGAAGTCGGTCAGGAGCGGTACCAGCTGCTGGCGCGCCAAGGCCACGGGCGCGGTCACGCGCACCAAACCGCTGAGCTGTTCGGCCAGGTCGCGCACCTGAGCAAAGCTGTGCTCGATGTGCTCAAACGCGGCCCGCGTGTCGTCGACGAGTTTTTGTCCGGCCTCGGTCAGGCGCACGCTGCGGGTGGTGCGTTGCACCAGCGGTACTTTGGCGGCGCGCTCGAGCTCGGCGATGCGCTGGCTCATGGCCGCTTTGCTCACACCCAAACGCGCGGCCGCGGCCGTGTAACTGCCCTGCTGAGCCAGCACGCTGAGCGAATGCAAGTGGGTCCAGAAAGCGCTGATTTTTTGCTGATCCATGTCGCTATTGTTCACCATTTTGAACAATTCGTTCAGCGTTTGCCGTCTTGTGCGTTTGGGGTTGGCTGCCTAGACTCGATGCATTCTTTTGTTTGTTTGCAGGACACCCCATGAGCATCACCCCCATCGGTCACTACATCAACGGTCAAGTCGCTGCCGGCGCCTCTGGCCGAAGTCAATCTGTCACCAACCCCGCCACCGGCGCCGTCACCGGCAACGTGGCCTTGGCCAACCGCGCTGAAGTGGACAAGGCCGTGGCCGCCGCGCAAGCCGCTTTCCCCGCTTGGGCCGACACGCCGCCCCTGCGCCGCGCCCGCGTGATGTTCAAGTTCCTCGAGCTGCTGAACACCCACAAAGACGAGCTGGCCCACATGATCACCGCCGAGCACGGCAAGGTGTTCACCGACGCGCAGGGCGAAGTGAGCCGTGGCATCGACATCGTGGAATTCGCCACTGGCATTCCGCAACTGCTCAAGGGCGACTTCACCGACCAAGTGTCGACTGGCATCGACAACTGGACGCTGCGCCAGCCGCTGGGCGTGGTCGCGGGCATCACGCCGTTCAACTTCCCCGTCATGGTGCCCATGTGGATGTTCCCCGTCGCGATTGCCGCCGGCAACACCTTCGTGCTCAAGCCCAGCCCGACCGACCCCACGCCCTCGCTGTTCATCGCCGACTTGCTGAAAAAAGCCGGTCTGCCGGACGGCGTGTTCAACGTGGTGCAGGGCGACAAAGAAGCCGTGGACGCGCTGCTGGAGCACCCGGACGTGAAAGCCATCAGCTTCGTCGGTTCCACGCCGATTGCCAACTACATCTACGAAACCGGGGCTCACCACGGCCAGCGCGTGCAAGCCTTGGGCGGCGCGAAGAACCACTTGGTGGTCATGCCCGACGCCGACATCGACCAAACCGTGGACGCACTGATCGGTGCGGCTTACGGCTCTGCTGGCGAGCGCTGCATGGCGATTTCGGTGGCGGTCTTGGTCGG
>CAZNWS010000248.1:0-2676 GCA_964576495.1 uncultured Hydrogenophaga sp.
GAACATCCTGGACCAGACCGAGCCTGCCAGTGGGGCTCGTGAAGGTACTTTCACTTTCCAGGTGGGCGCCAATCAAGGTGATTCCCACAAGATCACGCATCAGTTGGACAAATTGGCATTCACGACCCGTGAGGGCGCGACATTTGCTGAAGCGTCCGATGGTACGCCCGACCCAACCACCTCCATTCAAGAATCCACGGTGACCTTTGGTGATGAGCTGACCGAAGGCGACGTCATCACTGTGACGGTCAACAACAAACAATTCCAATACACCGTGACGGCGGAAGATGCTGATGCTGTGACGGTTGAGGATGCAGTGGCAGAGGGTTTTGTTGCCGCCATGGGAGATGAGTTTGCCGATTTGACAGTGACCGTCAGTGGGTCGGTCGTGACCTTTACTGGCGTGGCTGACCAAACGTTTGAGACTTTTGTCAAGGTCACCGATGGCAAATTGGCCACCATTGAGCCATTGAATATCACCAGTCAAACATTGGCAGACGTCGCCATCGGTGGCTTGGATGCTGCGATGACCAAAGTCAACGAGGCGCGGGCCGAGATCGGTGCGGTGATCAACCGCCTGAACTACGCGGTGGACAACATGACCAACGTGTCGATGAACACCAGCGAGTCGCGCAGCCGCATTTTGGACACCGATTACGCCAAAGCATCGGCCGAGTTGGCCCGCACGCAGATCATCTCGCAAGCGGCCACGGCCATGTTGGCCCAGGCCAACCAGCAGCCGCAAGCCGTGCTGCAGTTGCTGCAAGGCTAAAGCGGGCAGGGGCCTTGGCCCTTTCCAACCCTTCAAACCCGGGCTTGCCCGGGTTTTTTATTGCCACAAGCCCCAGTCACAGTACAAAACAAAGCTGGCACAGCAATTGCTTTATCGGTTGCAAGTCGACTTTCTTTAATGGTTAAAGACGGTTTTTTGACATCTCTTTCGGAGACATTTGCATGAACGCACTGGCCCAATCGCTGTTGTCCGCTGCCAAGTTTGGTCGCCACCTGAACGACCGCGACGTTTCTCAGTTCACCGCCGCTGAGGTGCGCGAAGCCATTTCGACCTTGGTCGCGCAAGACAAACTGGCCTTGGCCGACGCACTGTGCGAAGCCGGCCTGAGCCTGCACCCCGGCGACGAGAACATCCTCTCCATGGCCGCTCTGATGGCCAACCTGCATCAAGACTGGGCCCGTTCCGAGCAGTACCTGCGCGAACTGATGGCGGTGCAGGGCGATGGCGCCACCGAATTCACCTGGAACTTGTTGGTGCGCGTGCTGCGCTGCCAGTGCGAACCGCTCGAAGCCCTCAACACCGCACAAGCTGGCTTGTTGTTGTACCCCGAGAGCGCCGATTTGCAACAAGAACGTGCCGAGCTGCAAGCGCAGTTGGGCGATGTGTCAGCTTTTATTGGCCCTGTGCAGCAGCGGCAATGAACCACCCCATGGCAAACACGACCGGCAAACCTGCGGCGACTGCTTGCCACATCGAAATCAACATTCGATAACCAATTTTTTTGAGTGAGGTCCCCAAATGGCCGTTATCAACACCAACGTCAAAGCCCTGTTCACACAAAACGCCTTGAAAACCTCTGGGCGAGAGCAGAGTATTGCCATGCAACAGCTGTCCACCGGCAAGCGAATCAACTCGGCGCGCGACGACGCGGCCGGCTTGGCCATCTCCAAGCAGATGACCCAGCAGATTCGCAGCATGAACATGGCCATCCGCAACGCGGGTGACGCGGTGTCGCTGATCCAAACGGCAGAAGGGGCCACCGGCGCCATCACCGACATGCTCCAGCGCATGCGCGAATTGGCGGTGCAGGCCATCAACGACACCAACTCTGGCGATCAACGCGGTTACTTGGACCTGGAATTCCAGCAGCTCAAGCAGCAAATCGTGTCGATTTCTGAGCACACCGAGTGGAACGGCTTCCCTCTGCTCAACGGTAAGGTGGGCGAGCCTGTGGGTGAGCGTCCGGTCTACAAGACCGTGGCAGCGGGTGACTTTGACACCATCTTCATCGATCCGACCACGACGCGGACCATTGCGGGTGATGATGCCGGTGAGCTGCAAACCTTGACGTTTGGCGCGGCGACCACGGCTGGAACCATCACGGTGGGTGGTGTTGCGGTCGAGGTGGATGCCAGCGATGCAGACACTGTGGTGGCCACGAAGGTGGCAGCAGCGCTGAATTCCAGTGATGCTTTCGGCGCCAATTCTGGCCGTGTGGTTTCGGTCTCCGGCGCTGATGTGTTGGTTCAATTTGCTGCCAGCGAGGGCGATGTGGATGACATCGCCTTTGCCGACACCGATTCCACCAGCGTGACCGGCGCCGCTGTTGAAACTAACCCTGCTTTCATTTCGACCACGGAGACCTTCACCAATGCCGGCAAGTTTCTCTCCAGCGGCACTTTGAACATTTCGGTGACCAACGGCACGACCGTGACCGCCGATTTTCTGGATTCCTTGGGAGAAACCACCACACTCACGGGCACCCTCAGTGCGGCTAACGGTACGGTGACTTTCACCGCAGCCTCAGGGAACAACAGCAAGATCATTTCAGACACCTTGGTCTACACGTTTGAAGACGTGAACGGCGATGCCATGGCATTGACAGGCCGTGATGTTGACTTGACCGTCGATGTGGCCGGTAACATTTCGCCCCTCAAAACCGG
>CAZNWS010000249.1:0-2666 GCA_964576495.1 uncultured Hydrogenophaga sp.
GAAAAACAAGATCGAACCCAAACCCGAGATGAAGGGCGATGCGTATTTAGCGCCCTATTCTTTGCCCCGCAGCTTGGGTGAGGCGCTGGACTGGTTGCGCCGCGAGCCCGACTTGCACGAGGTTTTGGGCAAAGAGTTCATCACCATCTACACCGAGGTCAAAGAGCTCGAGTTCGATGAATTCATGAAGGTGATTTCGCCATGGGAGCGCGAACACCTCTTGCTGCACGTTTGATGCATTGAAAGTTTTTTGCGATGAACACTTCTACCCTGATTGCCCCGCCCGCCGTGGTTCGTCGCGCCGAGGCCCAAGACACGCACGCCATTCAAGCGCTGGACAGCGCGCACTTCATCCACCCTTTCACCGACCACGGTGATTTGGCCACCCGTGGTTCGCGCGTGATCACACGCGCCGACGGCATCCACATTTGGGATTCCGAAGGCCACCAAATCTTGGACGCCATGAGCGGCCTGTGGTGTGTGAATGCGGGTTATGGCCGCAAAGAGTTGGCGGATGCGGCGTACCAGCAAATGATGACGCTGCCCTTCTACAACAGCTTCTTCCAGACCACCAACGTGCCGGCCGTGCAGCTCGCGGCCAAGCTCGCGAGCTTGGCGCCCACGGTGGGCGAGCGCAGTTTCAAACACGTGTTCTTCAGCAGCAGCGGCTCGGAGAGCAACGACACCAACGTGCGCATGGCCCGCCGCTACTGGGACTTGATGGGCCAGCCCGAGCGCAAGGTCATCATCAGCCGCCACAACGCCTACCACGGCTCCACCATGGCCGGTGCCTCGCTGGGCGGCATGAGCGGCATGCACGCGCAAGGCGATTTGCCCATTCCCAACATCACCCACATCGAGCAACCCCACCATTGGGACAACGCCTTGCCCGGTGAAAGCCGAGCCGACTTTGGCCTTCGCGCAGCCGGTTGGTTGGAGGAGAAGATTTTGGCCATTGGCCCGGAGAAGGTCGCGGCCTTCATCGGCGAGCCCGTGCAGGGCGCCGGCGGCGTGATCATCCCGCCCGAGACCTATTGGCCCGAAATCCAGCGCATCGTCGACAAGTACGGCATCTTGCTGATCTCCGACGAAGTCATTTGTGCCTTTGGCCGCTTGGGCCATTGGTTCGCCTACGAGAAGTTCGGCTACAAGCCCGACTTGGTGACCTTTGCCAAGGGTGTGACCAGTGGCTACATCCCCTTGGGCGGCGTCATGGTGGGCAACCGAGTGGCCGATGTCCTGATTGAAAAAGGTGGCGAGTTCAACCATGGGTACACCTACAGCGGTCACCCCGTGGCCTGTGCGGTGGCCTTGGCCAACCTGAACCTCATGGAGAAAGAAGACCTCCCGCGCCGTGTCCGTGAGGACACCGGCCCATACTTGGCCGAGCAGTTTGCCTTGCTTAAAGAGCATCCCCTCGTGGGCGACGCCGAAACCTGTGGTTTTGTGGGCGGCTTGGTTTTGATCAAAAACAAGGCCACCCGGACCATGTTCGATCCTGAGTTGTCGGTGGGCATGCGCTGTCGTGCGCACTGTTTCAAGAGCGGCTTGATCATGCGCGCCGTGGGCGACAGGATGATCATTTCCCCTCCGTTGATCATGACGCGGGCGCAGATCGACGAAATGATGGGCCTGATTCGCCATTGTTTGGACGCGACTTTGAAGGAGTTGCAAGAAGCGGGCCATTGCGCTTGAATAGAATGGCTTTGCTCGCTCTTTGGCGGCTGTTGGTGTCCTTTATTTTTTTGGAGAGTACGCAATCATGATCATGAAAAAACACGTGTTGGTTTTGGCCATGTCGGCCCTGGCTTTGGCCGCTTGCGGCAAAAAAGAAGAGCCCGTGGCGGCCGCTCCTGCGCCTGAAGCGGCTCCCGCCGAAGAGAAGGTCTTGAACATCTACAACTGGCCCGACTACATTCCTGAGGGCATGATCGCGGCTTACGAAAAAGAAACCGGTATCAAGGTCAACTACGACACCTTTGAGACCAACGAAGCGCTGCACGCCAAACTGGTTGCAGGCAACACCGGTTATGACATCGTGGTGCCCGGCACGACTTTCGCCAAGCCGCAAATTGAAGCGGGCTTTTACCAACCGCTCGATCGCAGCAAGATCCCCAACTACAAGAACCTGGACGAGTCGGTGATGGCCGTCTTGACCAAGGCCGACCCCGGCAACCAACACCTGGTGCCATGGGCTTGGAGCTTCACCACGGTGGGCATCAACAAGACCAAAGTCGAAAAGGCCTTGGGTGGTATGGCCATGCCTGAGAACGCTTGGGACTTGGTTTTCAAACCTGAGTACACCAGCAAGCTGAAGTCTTGCGGCATCGCTTACTTGGATTCGCCCACCGAGATCATTCCCGTGGCCTTGCACTACATCGGTAAGGACGCCTACTCCAACGATGCCGCTGATTACAAGGCCGCCACCGACATGTTGGGCAAGGTTCGCAAAGATGTTCGCATTTTCAGCTCGACCATGATCGACGACATCGCTGGCGGTAAGGCCTGCGTGGCCATCGGCTGGGCTGGTGACATCAACATCGCGGCCCAACGTGCGGTTGAAAACAAGTCCAAAGATGTCATCGAAGCCCTGTTGCCCAGCACCGGTGCGTTGTCTTTCTTTGACACCATGGCCGTCACCAAAGACGCCAAGCACCCCAACAACG
>CAZNWS010000250.1:0-1460 GCA_964576495.1 uncultured Hydrogenophaga sp.
CTTCGGTAATCGGTAGCGATGTTGCCTTAGCCAAGAGCTTGATTACTTCTTGTGGGAAGCCTTTAGGCGTGTTGATTCCTGTTCCCACAGCTGTTCCACCGAGGGGAACCTCAGCAACGCGAGCAATGGTTCCCTGAATTCTTTCGATGCCGTATCTAATCTGAGCCGCGTAACCACCAAACTCTTGACCTAGAGTCACTGGGGTTGCGTCCATTAGGTGAGTGCGACCAGCCTTGACGACCTGAGACCAGTTGTTGGCCTTGGCTTCAAGTTTTCCAGCCAAGTAATCAAGTGCTGGTAGCAGGTCTGAAACTATTGCAGATGTAACGGCTAGGTGCACCGAGGTCGGGAAGACATCGTTTGAAGACTGTGAAGCGTTGACGTGATCGTTTGGATGCACTGCCTTGCCAAGATGTTTGGAAGCTAGGGTAGCAAGTACTTCATTCATGTTCATGTTCGAGCTAGTACCGGAACCGGTTTGGTAAATGTCTACTGGAAACTCGCCATCGTGTTTGCCGGAGACGACCTCATCCGCGCTTTTTGCTATGGCGTCAGCAATGCTCTTATCCAAAACACCTAGAGAAGCATTTGCTAACGCTGCTGCTTTCTTGATTTGCGCGAGAGCTGCGATGTGAGCTTTTTCTAGTGTTGAGCCTGATATTGGGAAGTTCTCAACGGCACGTTGTGTCTGTGCGGAATAAAGCGCATCCTTGGGGACCTTTACTTCACCCATGGTGTCGTGTTCAATTCGAAATTCCATTGCCGTCCCGCCTAAAACTGATACTTGAGAATTATTGTGATTGCTACTTAGTTATTTCTTACTTTTACAACACCTAATTTACTCTCTTTAGCTGCTAACTGAGCCCTAGTTTGTTTCAATAAGCAAAGAAAGCTGCGTTGCAAAATCTTCCAACTGCTGCCTAGGCGCCACACCGTAAACCAAGACCGCATGGTTCTGGTATTCCAGCAGCATGAGAAAGTCCTTTGACTTAGCTGGGGTGTTGGTTTTAGTGGTTTCGAAAATAGCCCAGGTCTTATCGCCAAGGGTTATCTCGCCTGTTGGCTTGTTTGCTTCAAGTTGTATTTGAATCCAAGTTTGATTCACGTCAAAGCCTTGAGTCATTGCAATGAACTCGTTGTTGGGCCCCACAAACCCTGCGTACCAAGTCGCAACACCGTCCTGAGCCGCAGACCTGAAACGGGCGGCATTGGAATACCAGTCGACTGGGAGAGTTGGAACAAGCAGGGCCCCTGGCGCTTCGCTTGATGCCTGAGCCGCAATTCCTTGAAAATCAACCGGCTGCACTCTGTTGGAATCATCACGGGGAACTGCGAGTATCAAAACAAGCATCACGCCGATGGTTGCCCCGAGTGACAAAAGCAGATTGATTAGCGTCTGCCGCGCACGACGCTTGGCCGCGGCATCGCTCACTCGGAGCTCGCTTTCTTGGTCTTGGAAA
>CAZNWS010000250.1:1497-2174 GCA_964576495.1 uncultured Hydrogenophaga sp.
CTTCTCTAGTTGCTGCCTTGCTCCAGATAGCCACTTCTCGCAGCGGTTAGCTAGGGCTTCGCCACGCTCCCAGAGCTGCATCGACTTCTCGAGCGTGACCGATCCGGTTTCTAGCTCGGCAACCACTTTGACGAGCTCGTCACGAGCTTGCTCGTAGCTCATCGCTTCGACGTCCTTGTTGGATTCACTCATTATGTCTCTAGCCTACTTTCAATCTGCAATCACTCCGAGATCGCCCCCTGAGAGCGTAACTCGCAGCTTTTCACCCTTGGACACCTTCTTTGGGTCAGTGATGACTCCATCCTTGAGGTTTCTAACCACCGCATATCCTCGGTCGAGGGTTAGCTTTGGCGAGAGTGCTCGAACTTGACCCCGAAGACCTGCAATATGTAGCTGTTCTTTATCGAGGAAGTTTTTGGTCTGTGACTGCAGCGTGGCCATCAATTGGCCAATAGTCAGTGATCTTTCATCGACTATTGTGAACGGATTTGCAAAAATTGGCCTTGTTCTAATTCCAGCAAGAAGCTCAAGCTGGTTTTGAACGAAACCGATAACCCTTAGCGAAATTCTCTCCAGAGCCATAGAAACCTTCTTTCGCTCTTCAACTACATCTGGAACAACATTCTTTGCAGCGTCAGTTGGAGTGGAAGCTCTGAAGTCTGCAACTTCATCGGTTA
>CAZNWS010000250.1:2303-2665 GCA_964576495.1 uncultured Hydrogenophaga sp.
GTCCTGGAATGACCCTCCACCGCGGGTCAGGATTATTACGTCAACTTCGCTATCCGCATCTAGAGCTTGGATGGCCTTTATGATTTCCGCTGCAGCCTTATCGCCCTGGACGGGGGTGTGTTGGATCTTGAATTGAACTTCTGGCCAACGAAGCTTGGCGTTTTGCAGGACATCTTTTTCAGCATCGCTGTTGGCACCAGTGATTAGCCCAATCAGATTTGGCAGAAATGGCAGCGATTGCTTTCTTTCGGCAAGCGTGAGCCCCTCTTTGATTAGCTGTTGACGCAATCTTTCAATTCGCTCAAGTAACTCTCCAAGGCCAACTTTTCTAATTGCCAAAACATCCATGCTGGTCTTGCCAG
>CAZNWS010000251.1:0-2648 GCA_964576495.1 uncultured Hydrogenophaga sp.
CATCACGACACGCGAGCTCTCGCTCAAGCGCAAGGGTGTCAAAACCCAAAATCCCACCTGACCAGCCATGGGTCGGTTGTCCAGCAAAAGCGTGGCCGAAGGCAACCACTCACCGCGCAAAAGCACGGTCCGGTGTAATGAGGCATCCGCCGACCCCAAATTCAACACGGCGCGGTTGTCCAAAGGTGCCAAGGCCGCTTGTGCGGCTATCTGAGCTTGACGGCTTTCTTTGTCCGCAGCTCGACCCAGCTGCCACACGCCAAGTGAAGCGGTCACACCCACCACGGTTACCGCAGCCAAGGTGAGGATCAGCCAGCGCACCGTCGGCGCTTTCATGGGCAAGGCCCCGAAACAACAAAGCAGTTCATAATCGCTTGCATGACTTATTTGCTTATTGTCGCCTTTGTGGCCATCCTCGGCAGCTTGGCTGCAGCCCTGTTCTTCATGATGAGGGGCAATGGACCTACCGAGCTGCCAGAAGATGCTCCCGATCGCCCATCGAGCCGCCCCATGGCCAAGGCTTTGGCGTTCAGGGTTGGGCTATCCATCTTGCTGTTTTTGGTGGTCTTATTGTCTTATGCCATGGGCTGGATCCAACCCACTGGCGTGCCCATGTGATGGGGCCATCCGCCTCGATAAGAAAAAAGCGCCTTTCGGCGCTTTTTTCTTGAGCGTCATAGGCTCAATTACATCCAATAAACCAAGATGTACAAGCCCAACCAGACCACGTCCACGAAGTGCCAGTACCAAGCTGCGCCTTCAAAGCCGAAGTGGCTCTTGGCGGTGAAGTGGCCTTTTTGCAAGCGCAAGGTGATGAACAACAACATCAACATACCGACAAACACGTGAAAACCGTGAAAACCGGTGAGCATGAAGAAGGTTGAGCCAAAGACGCCGGAGCTGAGTTTGAGGTTCAGATCGCTGTAGGCGTGGGCATATTCGTAGCCTTGCACGAACAAGAACACGATACCCAAGATCACCGTGGCCCACATGAAAGTGATGGTTTTGCTGCGATTGCCTTCTTGCAAAGCATGGTGGGCAATGGTGAGCGTAACGCCTGAGGTCAGAAGCAAGGCGGTGTTGATGGTGGGCAGCCAGAAAGGGCCCATGGTTTGGAAAGGCTCCACAATGCCAGCCGGTGATGCCGTAGCGCCAGCCTGAACGCTGGGCCAAACGGCCGTGAAGTCGGGCCACAACAAGCTGTTTTCAATACCGCCGAGCATGGGCACGGAATGCACACGGGCCCACCACAGCGCGGTAAAGAAAGCACCGAAGAACATCACTTCAGAGAAAATAAACCAGCTCATGCTCCAGCGGTATGAGAGGTCAATCTTGTGACCGTACATTCCCGACTCGCTCTCCATGGCCGCTTCGCGGAACCACTGGAACAACACGGTGAGCCAGAACACCAAGCCAAAAGCCAACGAATAAGCACCCCAGGAAGCGCCATTGATCCATTGGCCTGCGCCCAAGATCACAAAAAACAGGCCGATGGCCGACATCACCGGGTGCCGCGAGGGGCCGGGGACGAAATAGTAAGGCGTCGTGCCGTGTGTTGCTGAAGACATGCTCACTCCTGTTGCGCTTGTACGTATGAAGGAAAAAATCAGAAAGTCAACCGGCCACCCAGTTGACGAGAACAATCAAACCGATGACAAACAAAAAAGCCATCACGATGCCCACCGCCACGATGTGCAATGGGTTGAGCTTGGCCACATCGGCGTGGTAATCGGACTTGCGGCGCACGCCCCAAAAACCCCACAGCACGGCGTTGATCGTGCCCATCCAAGAGCCTTTGCGGTGGTGCACGGGTTCGCTCATCACACCGCCCCCGCGGTTTTGGGTGCAGACAACGCAGCCGAGCCCGCAGGCGCAGCCGGCACCCGACCACCGACTTCAAAGAAGGTGTAGGACAAGGTGATGGTCGTCACGTCTTTGGGCAGGCGTGGGTCGATGACAAAGGCCACGGGCCATGATTTTTGTTCGCCCGGCTGCAAGGTGTATTGCGTGAAGCAAAAGCACTCGAGCTTGTTGAAATGCGCCGCCGACTGCGACGGTGCATAACTGGGAATGGCTTGGGCCGACATGGTGCGTGACTGGATGTTCTTGAACTCGTACATGACGGTGTTCAAGGCACCCGGGTGCACCTGCATGGAGCGACGCTCGGGCTTGAAGTCCCAAGGGCCGCGGGTATTGACGTCGAACTCCACCGTGATCAAACGGCTGGTGTCGACTTGGGTGTTCGCAGGCAACTGGGCTTTGGCCCCCGGCACCGTTTGCTCGGACAAAGCCAGCACGTTGATGCCGGTGACCTCACAAATGGCGCGGTAAATCGGCACCAAGGCGTAACCGAAGGCGAACATGCCCAGCGTGATCACGCCGAGCTTGCCGACCATTCGAATGTTTTCGCGACGCAGTGCCATGGTGAACAGTCCAACAGCTCGGCGTTACCCGCCGAGCAAAACCATCTTGGCCACAAACCCAGCGAAGAACACCAACGCCACCGACGCCAAGGTCCAGCCCAAGCGTTGGTTGCGTTTTTTCTGTTTGTTCGAATTCATGTGGTGCTACTCAGACCAGGTCAGGCGACAATTTTGGTCGCACTGGCGTCCAACTTTGGAGGCGTCTCGAAGGTGTGGAAAGGTGCG
>CAZNWS010000252.1:0-2645 GCA_964576495.1 uncultured Hydrogenophaga sp.
CCACAGGCTCGAATCGGGCGGGCACCACCGAGACCACGTCACCACGGGCCTCGTCATAACCCACCACACCACGCACCAACTCTTGCAAGCGTTGCAGCTCTTCAGGGGTGTAGGGGATGGTCTTGGGCGCATCGGGAGCGGGGTCTTTGCCATCGGCAGGAGCCGGAGCAGGACGCTCATTGATCACCACGGCCACGCTCAAGCGCTGGACGTTGCCGGTGGGGTTTTTGACGTGGCGAACCACGCGGTCAATTTCGTAGTTGCGGGTCGTGCGGCTGCTCAGGGTTTGACCCGCTTCGCTCAGGCCTTTGGCCTCGTCCACCGCGGTTTCGGTCGTGCCAGCGGGCTCGGGGGGTGCGGTATTGGACAAGGCGCCAGGAATACCCTCGGCGTTGCGTTTGACTTCGCGGTCTTCGGCCAACACCTCAGAACGGGTCTTGGGGCCTTTGCCGGCGTTGTCGTAGTCTTCGGTCGTGCTTTCGATTTGGGTGTAATCGAGCACCAGGTTGACCTGTGAACGCACGTTGGCATCACCCACCACAGGCGACAGGATCTGCAACACGCGGTTGCGGTACAGGTCTTCCAAACGCTGTTTGTGCTCGGCTTGCAAAGACGTCAGGCCCAGCTCTTTTTCGGTGGGGTTTTGCGTCATCAGGTTGCCGTAGGTGTCCACCACGGTCACGTCACCAGGCAACAAATAGGGCACGCTGGACGAGACCAAATGCACGATGGCGTCCACCTGCTGCTTGGACACCACGCGACCGGCATGGGTGCCGACGACGACCGAGGCCTTGGGCGGCGTGCGATCGCGCACGAAGACGCTTTGCTTGGGCAACGCCAAATGCACGCGGGCCGTTTGGATGGAGCCAATTTGCATGATGGTGCGAGCAAGCTCTTGCTCGGTCGCTGCGTTGAACTGGGCCTGCTCCATGAACTGGCTGGTGGTCATGGCCGACTGATCGCGCAAGGATTCGATGCCCGTGGGCACACTCTTGGGAATGCCTTGGCCCGAGAGGTAAATGCGGGCTTCGTGGTAGCGGTTTTGGGGCACCGACAACTGACCATTGGTCGGGTCGATTTGCGGGTTGAAATTGGCGGCCTTCAAAGCCTCCAACGCTTCTTGTTGGTCTGCCGCGCTCAGGCCCGGCATGACGGGGCGGTACGGCGTGGACTGCATCCAGCCGTAGGTCAAACCAAAAATGATCAGCACGAACAGGGTCACGATGGCGGGCAAGGCCTTGCGCACCGCGGGTTGCATGACCACCTTGCGGATCTGCTCCTGCATGTCCAAGGCCACCGGTGCGGCATTGGCATCGGTGGTGGCCGGTGGGTTGTTGCCCGTTGTGCTCACGGCGGTGGAGCCCGCCGACGCTGCGGGGGCATTGCCCATGGCCATACCAGGGTTCATGGTGGCGGTTGCAGTAGACATGGTCGTGTTCGCTTTGAGTTAAGGGGGCATCACACCGGCATGTTCAAAACGTCTTCATACGCTTTGAGCACTTTGTTGCGGATTTGGAGCGTGGCTTCAAAAGCCAGCGAGGATTTCTGCATGCCCAAGACCACATCGGTCAAAGGCACATCGCCCCGTTCAAACCCGGCCTGCAGTTCGCGCGACTGGGTTTGCAATTGGTTGACATCGGCCACCGCGCCACGAACCATCTCGGCAAAACCGGGACGCTCGGCCGGGCCATTGGGCTCCACACGGTGAACGCCGGCACCCATCGCGGCCTGAGCCTGCACCTGGCGCATGGTCTCCAACATCGAATGGATGTTGGCAAACGAAGTGGCTTTTTCAATCATGTGAGTCCCCTGTGTGTCGGTGTTCAGCAAGCGGCCAAGGAAACGCCGCGCTCACGCAGTTGCGCGAGCTTGTAGCGCAAGGTGCGGGGGCTGATGCCCAAACGCTCGGCCGCTTCGTTGCGGCTGCGCGTCGCGGCCAAGGCCGCCAAGATCATTTGTTGTTCGCTGCTTTTGACCGCGTTGGACAAGCCTGCGCCGTTCGATGGAAACGCCGTGGTACCAAAAATGGGCTCTCGGTGGTTGTCGGGCAAGGCCAACATGGCTTGCTGGCTGGCCATCAAGACCTGCGCCGCTTGGGGCTGGGTATCCGCCATGTCGCTGTGCCACTCATCAAACATGAGTTGATCGGGTGTGATCACCGGTTGTGCGGCCAACACCATGGCGCGGCGCATCACGTTGTGCAATTCGCGCACGTTGCCAGGCCAAGGGTATTGCAGCAACTGCACCTGTGCCTCGGGGCTGATTTGCCAAGGCGTGGGGGTTTTGCTGTGCTCGTTCAAACACTGCAGGGCCAAGGGCACGATGTCGCCAGGACGCTCGGCCAACGGCAACAAGCGCAGCTGGAACGTGGCCAATCGGTAATAGAGGTCTTCGCGGAATTCTTTGTCGGCAATGGCACGGCGCAAGTCTTTGTTGGTGGCGGCCACCACACGAACGTCCAAAGCCATGGTGCCTTGGCCACCCAAACGGGTCAGCTCGCGCTCTTGCAACACGCGCAGCAATTTGGCCTGCAAATGCAAAGGCATTTCGCCAATTTCGTCCAAGAAAATCGTGCCGCCTTGGGCTTGTTCAAACAAGCCTTTGTGGTCGCGGTGAGCGCCTGTGAAAGCACCTTTGTCGTGACC
>CAZNWS010000253.1:0-2641 GCA_964576495.1 uncultured Hydrogenophaga sp.
GAGTCCAACGGTTTGCTGGAGCTCTGCGATGCGGCCACCGTGGGCCAAAACATCCGCGAACACTTGGCGCTCGATGACATGCTCTTCACCCTCAAGCTCACGCCCAACTTGGCGCACTGCTTGAGCGTGTATGGGGTGGCGCGTGAAGTGGCGGCCCTCACGGGTGCTCCGCTGAAGGCCCCCGCGATTCAGCCGGTGTCGCTGGGCCACCAAGACCGTTTGCCCGTGCGCATCGTGGACACCGATTTGTGTGGTCGCTTCAGTGGCCGCGTCGTGCGTGGTGTCAATACCCAAGTCAAAACCCCCGCTTGGATGGTGGCTCGCTTGGCTCGTTGTGGCCAGCGCAGCGTCTCGCCCTTGGTGGACATCTCCAACTACGTGATGTTCGAGTTGGGTCGCCCCAGTCACATTTTCGATTTGGACAAGATCCACGGTAACTTGGAAGTGCGGTGGGCTCGCAGCGGCGAATCGCTCGAATTGCTCAACGGCCAAACCGTGTCTCTCGATGCTCAGGTCGGTGTGATCGCCGATGCGCAGTCGGTCGAGTCTTTGGCCGGCATCATGGGTGGCCAAGCCACGGCCGTGAGCGACGCCACCACCAATGTCTTCATCGAGGCGGCTTTTTGGTGGCCAAAATCCATCGCTGGCCGTTCGCGCCGCTTCAATTTCTCAACCGACGCTGGCCACCGCTTTGAGCGTGGTGTGGACCCCGCCACCACGGTGGAGCACCTGGAGCGCATCACCGAATTGGTGCTGTCGATTTGCGGCGGCCAAGCCGGCCCCATCGACGACCAATCTCCCCATGTGCCTGCCCCCGTCCCAGTGACTTTGCGCGTGGCGCGGGCCCAGAAAGTCATTGGTATGCCGTTGACGGTATCGCAGTGCGAAGGCGCTTTGACCCGCTTGGGCTTGCCGGTGGCGGTGCAGGGCGATGTGATCACCGTCACGCCACCCGCTTACCGTTTTGACCTTCAGATCGAAGAAGACCTGATCGAAGAGGTGGTGCGTGTGGTGGGTTACGACCACCTGCCCGACACACCACCCAAGGCTCCGATCACGGCGCGTTTGCGTGCTGAGGCGCAACGCGCGCCTTACGCCGTGCGCCATCAATTGGCGCACCTGGGTTATCAAGAAACCATCAACTTCAGCTTTGTGGAGGAGCGCTGGGAACGTGAGCTCGCGGGTAACGCCGACCCCATTCGTTTGCTCAACCCCATTGCCAGCCACATGAGCGTCATGCGCTCATCCTTGCTGGGCTCCTTGGTGGCGGCCTTGAAATTCAACCTGGATCGCAAAGCGCCACGGGTGCGATTGTTTGAAGTCGGCCGCGTGTTCTTCAAAGACCTTTCGGTTGTGTCTTCGGACACCACGGTGGCGGGCTTTCACCAGCCCATGCGCGTGGCCGGACTCTGTCAGGGTTCTGTGGATGCGCTGCAATGGGGTGTGAGCGACCGCGCTGTGGACTTCTTTGACGTCAAAGGCGATGTGCAGGCCTTGCTGGCTCCCCGAGTGGCCGAGTTCCGTGCGGCCGAACACCCCGCCATGCACCCCGGCCGTTGTGCCGCGGTGTGGCTCGATGGTCAATGTATCGGTCACTTGGGGGAGATGCACCCACGCTGGCGCCAGCAATACGATTTGGCGCAAGCGCCGATCTTCTTTGAATTGGATTGGGCTGCGGTCTTGCAGCGACCCGTGCCCGAGTTCAAGTCCGTGAGCCGCCACCAAGCGGTCGAGCGCGATCTGGCCATTGTGGTGCAGGAGTCGGTGACGCACGCCGCCGTCATGCAAGCCATCCGCGCCATCGACAGCGCTTGGCTCAAAAGTGCGACCTTGTTCGACGTGTACCGACCCAAAGTTGCGGACGGTCAGAACGAAAAAAGCCTGGCTGTGCGTTTGGTGTTGAACCGAGAAGATGCCACCTTGACCGATGAGACCATCGAGTCGACCCTGTCGGCGGTGCTGAAGTCATTGACCGAGCGTGTGGGCGCACGTTTGCGTGCTTGAACGGGAGCCATTGCCATGAACACAGCTCTGATGGAACTTGCGGTGGAGACGCTGGAGACCCCAGCCCTGACCAAAGCGCAGTTGGCCGACCTCTTGTTTGAGCAAATTGGCTTGAACAAGCGCGAGTCCAAAGACATGATCGACGCGTTCTTTGATCTTGTCACGGCCAGTTTGGTCGACGGTACCGACGTGAAGATCTCGGGGTTTGGCAATTTTCAGATCCGCACCAAAGCGCCCCGCCCAGGGCGCAACCCCCGAACGGGTGAGCCGGTGGCCATTGAAGCGAGGCGGGTGGTGACTTTTCATGCCAGCCCTAAGCTGAAAGACCTCGTTCAGGACAGCGACGCCGCCGCTTGAGTCGCCCGCTGACGACAGTCGCTAAAAAAATCGGCTCCGGTTCGCGCCAAGCCCGTTAACTTAGAGTAAATTCCATGGTCCGGTTCAAACCGGCTTGATTTACATGGAAAAAATGCTCCCCCCCATTCCCGTTAAACGCTACTTCACCATTGGTGAGGTGGGCGAGCTTTGCGGTGTCAAACCGCATGTGCTGCGCTATTGGGAGCAAGAATTCACGCAGTTGCGCCCCATGAAGCGCCGTGGCAATCGCCGCTATTACCAGCACCACGAAGTGCTGATG
>CAZNWS010000254.1:0-2626 GCA_964576495.1 uncultured Hydrogenophaga sp.
CCCTTGCCGCGAGGGCACGGGCTGGTTGTGGCGCTTGGTCGACCGCATCGAGCGCGGCGAAGGCAAGCCCAGCGACATGGCCTTGCTCGACAACGTGGCCGAGAACATCATGGGCCGCACCATTTGTGCGTTGGGTGACGCAGCGGCCATGCCGGTGCGCGCCATGGTTAAACATTTCCGGCACGAGTTCGAGCACTGCATCGAACACAAAAAGTGCTTGGTGACTTCAGACGTTTGAGCGGGTTAAAGGCAAAACAACATGGTTGAAATTGAACTCGACGGCCAAAAGGTCGAGGTGCCACCGGGCAGCATGGTCATGCATGCGGCCGAAAAAGCGGGCACCTTCATTCCCCACTTCTGCTATCACAAGAAATTGTCGATCGCCGCGAACTGCCGCATGTGTTTGGTGGACGTTGAAAAAGCGCCCAAACCCATGCCCGCTTGCGCCACGCCCGTGACCATGGGCATGGTGGTGCGCACCAAGAGCGACAAGGCCATCAAGGCCCAACAGTCGGTCATGGAGTTCTTGCTCATCAATCACCCGCTCGATTGCCCCATCTGCGACCAAGGCGGTGAGTGCCAGTTGCAAGACTTGGCCGTGGGCTACGGCGGTTCGAACTCGCGCTACGAAGAAGAAAAGCGCGTTGTTTTTCACAAAGACGTGGGCCCGCTGATTTCCATGGAGGAAATGAGCCGCTGCATCCACTGCACCCGCTGCGTGCGCTTTGGCCAAGAAATCGCCGGTGTGATGGAGCTCGGCATGAGCCACCGCGGTGAACATGCCGAAATCGAAACCTTTGTGGGCCAGTCGGTCGACTCCGAGCTCTCGGGCAATATGGTCGACATCTGCCCGGTCGGCGCGCTCACGAGCAAGCCTTTCCGTTACCAGGCCCGCACGTGGGAACTCTCGCGCCGCAAGAGCGTGAGCCCTCACGACGCCACCGGTGCCAACCTGATCGTTCAGGTCAAGAACCACCGCGTCATGCGCGTGGTGCCTTTGGAAAACGACGCTGTCAACGAGTGCTGGATCGCCGACCGCGACCGTTACTCCTACGAAGCTTTGAACGGCGAAGACCGCCTGACCCAGCCCATGCTCAAGCAGGGCGGTGAATGGAAAACGGTCGATTGGCAAACCGCTTTGGAATACGTGGCCAACGGCTTGAAACAAGTCAAGGCCGACCACGGCGCTTCGGCCATCGGTTTGCTCGCCAGCCCCCACAGCACGGTCGAAGAGTTGGCTTTGGCCGGCGCTTTGGTGCGCGGCTTGGGCAGCGAGAACATCGATGCGCGTTTGCGCACCGCCGACTTCAATAACTTGGGTGCTGCCGGCACCGCACGTTGGCTGGGCCGCTCCTTGGCGTCCTTGTCCACCGTGCAGCGCGTGCTGGTCGTGGGCTCGAACTTGCGCAAAGACCAACCCCTGATGGCTCAGCGTTTGCGCCAAGCCGTGCGTCAAGGCGCGCAACTCAGCGCCTTGGTGGCTCAGCCCATCGATTGGGCCATGCGCGTACAACAAACTTTGCTGGCGCCTTCGTCGTCTTGGGTCATGGCCTTGGCCGGTGTGGCCGCGGCTGTGGCCGAAGCCCAAGGTGTGGCCGCGCCCGTCAGCGCCACGCCTTCTGACACCGACCGCGCCATCGCCAAGTCCTTGATGGGCGGCGAAGACAAAGCCATTTTGCTCGGCAACGCCGCCGCTCACCACGAAAAAGCCAGCAGCCTCTTGGCTTTGGCCCAGTGGATCGGTGAGCGCACGGGCGCGACCGTCGGTTACTTGGGCGAAGCCGCCAACAGCGTGGGTGCCCAGTTGGTGCGTGCCGTGCCAGGCCAGGGCGGACAAAACGCCAGCCAAATGTTGCGCGGTGGCCTCAAAGCTGCGGTCCTGTTGGGCGTTGAACCCGGCTTGGATAGCGCCGCTGGTGGCCAAGGCTTGGTGGGCGCCGAGATGGTGGTCACCTTGAGTGCCTTCAAAACCAATATGGACGTCAGCGATGTGCTTTTGCCGATCGCCCCATTCACCGAGACCTCGGGCTCTTTCGTCAACACCGAAGGCCGTTTGCAAAGCTTCCACGCCGTGGTGCGTCCCTTGGGCGAAGCCCGTCCGGCCTGGAAAGTTTTGCGTGTCTTGGGCAACCTCTTGGGCTTGAGCGGTTTTGACGCCGACTCGTCGCAAGCGGTCTTGGCCTCGGCCTTGCCGGGTGTTCGCGTGGGTGAGGTGGTGGACAGCGCCCGCTTGTCCAACGCCGTGGCTTCGGCCATCGACACGCAAGCCGCCACGCTCGAGCCTTGCGTGGCCCCGATTTACCAACTCGATGGTCTGGTGCGCCGCGCGTCTTCGCTGCAACTCACCGCCGATGCCCGCGCAGGAGTGGCCGCATGATCGACACGATGTACAACGCTGGTCTGGGCTTGGTTGCCGCGCCCTGGTGGGCTGAGGTGACTTGGCCTGTGCTGTGGATCCTCATCAAAATCGTGGCCGTTTTGGCCCCGCTGATGGGCGCCGTGGCTTACCTGACTTTGTGGGAACGCAAGCTGCTGGGCTTCATGCAGGTGCGCTTGGGCCCCAACCGCGTGGGCCCCTTTGGTTTGCTGCAGCCGATCGCCGACGCCATCAAACTCTTGACCAAAG
>CAZNWS010000255.1:0-2593 GCA_964576495.1 uncultured Hydrogenophaga sp.
CGGCGTGAAGATGAGCTGCATGGCCAATTCCATCTTGCCGCCGGGCACCACGATGGTGTTGGCGCGGCTCATCATGGAGCCGTTGATCATGTTGAGCAGGTACTGGAAGTCGATGCCTTTGGGTTTGGCAAAACGGATCACCACCATGCTCTCGTCGGCGGTGGGAACGTCGCGCGCCACGAAGGGGTTGGACGTGTCCACGATCGGCACGCGCTGGAAGTTCACGTGCGTGTGTTGGAACTGCGGGCAGATGTAATTCACGTAGTCGGGCATGCGGCGCAGGATGGTGTCGGTCACCGCATCGGCGCTGTAACCGCGCATGTTCTTGTCTCGGTAGAGCTTCTGGATCCACTCCAAGTTGATGACCGGCACCACACCAACCAACAGGTCGGGGTACTGGGCCACGTTGTGCTCAGGCGTCACCACCGCACCGTGCAAGCCTTCGTAAAACAGCATATCGGTGTTGTTGGGCAGGGCTTCCCAAGGCGTGAAGGTGCCGGGGTCTTGTTGGTATGGCGCAGCTTCTTCGGCGTTGTGTAGGTACTTGCGGCTCTTGCCTTGTCCGGTTTCACCGTAAGTCTTGAACAGACTCTCGATCTCACCAAACAGGTTGGCGTCGGCACCGAAGTGACTGAAGTTGTTGTTACCCGCTTTTTCGGCCTCGGCGGCTTTGGCCTTCATTTCTTTGCGATCAAAGCGGTGATAACTGTCGCCTTCGATGATGGCGGCCCTCACGCTTTCGCGGCGGAAGATGTTTTGGAACGTACGCGTGACGGTGGACGTGCCGGCACCGGATGAACCGGTGATGGCAATGATGGGGTGCTTGACGGACATGACGAACTCCTGAAATGGGGGATGGGGTGGCGGCGTGTGGCCTCAGTCACGAAAGAGGCTGCGCTCGGCGAACAAAGGGTTGAGGTCGTCGGGCGACAGCGAGGGTTCGCGGTGGTAACGCTCGATGCGCTCAACTTCGTTTTTCGAACCGAACACCAAGCCGATGCGCTGATGCAATTCGGTGGGCTGCACGGTCAGCATCGCTTCGCGACCCGTGCTGGCGCGGCCACCGGCTTGCTCCATGAGCATGCCGATGGGATTGGCTTCGTACAGCAAGCGTAGGCGACCCGCTTTGTTCGGGTCCTTGGTGTCGCGGGGGTACAAGAACACACCGCCGCGCATCAAGATGCGGTGCGCTTCAGCCACCATCGAGGCGATCCAACGCATGTTGAAATCTTTGGCACGGGGGCCGGTCTTGCCCGCCAAACATTCGTCGACGTAGCGCTTGACGGGTTGCTCCCAGAAGCGGCTGTTGGACGCGTTGATGGCGAACTCTTGGGTGTCGGCTGGGATTTGAATTTTTTCGTGCGTGAGCTTGAACTCGCCCAGGTTGGGGTCCAAGGTAAAGCCGTACACGCCCGTGCCCACGGTGAGCACCAACATGGTGGTGGGGCCATACAAGGCATAACCCGCGGCCACTTGCTGAGCGCCGGGTTGCAGGAAATCTTCGCTGACCACTTCACGGCCCGAATCGATCACCGACTGAGGGGCGCGCAAGACGCTGAAGATGGTGCCGATACTGACGTTGACGTCGATGTTGCTCGATCCATCCAAGGGGTCGAACACCAAGAGGTATTTACCTTGAGGGTAAGTCTTGGGGATGGGGTATGGGCCGTCCATTTCCTCAGACGCCATGCCCGCCAAGTGACCACCCCACTCGTTGGCTTTGATGAAAATGTCGTTGCTGATGACGTCGAGTTTTTTCTGTGTCTCGCCCTGCACGTTGATGCTGGCCTGGTCGTCACCGTGGTTGCCCAACATATCGCCCAAAGCGCCGTGTGAGACGCTGCGCGCAATGGCTTTACAGGCCAGCGCCACGTCCAAGATCAGCGCATTGAAGTCGCCGGTGGCGGTGGGAAATCGACGACGCTGCTCAATCAAAAACTGCGTCAAGGTGGGGCGTTTGGACAAGGGCATACCAGGCTTTCAGGGAAAAGAACTCAGAGAAAATGGATCAGGCATCACGGGCGTTGCGCCGCAACTGGCCCATGACGGTGGTGTAACCACCGTTGTTGTCAGGAGCACCAAAGACGGCACTGCCCGCCACCAAGGTGTCGGCGCCGGCAGCGACGATCTCGGCGATGTTGTCGACCTTCACGCCGCCATCAACCTCCAGCCAAATGGGCTGGCCACCGGCGGCGACGTGGGCGTCGATGCGCGCACGCACCTCACGCAACTTGCCCAGAGTGCTGGTGATGAAGGATTGACCTCCAAACCCAGGGTTCACGCTCATGAGCAAGATGAGGTCCAAACGGTCCATGACGTGGTCGAGCACGCTCAGGCTGGTGGCGGGGTTGAGGACCAAACCCGCTTTGCACCCGTGAGATTTGATGAGCTGGATCGTGCGATCCACGTGACGGCTGGCCTCGGGGTGGAAGCTGATGATGTTGGCACCAGCCTTGGCGAACATGGGAATGAGTTCGTCTACCGGCTCGACCATCAAGTGCACATCGATGGGGATGTTGACGTGTGGACGAATGGCCTGGCAAACCAAGGGGCCCACCGTCAAGTTGGGCACGTAGTGGTTGTCCATCACATC
>CAZNWS010000256.1:0-2583 GCA_964576495.1 uncultured Hydrogenophaga sp.
CTGGTCGGTGGGGCAGCTCCAAATGCAGCCCATCATGGGCAGGAAATACCAGTGTTTGAAAGCCTCGCCAAAAGACTCACGCTTCAGAAAATCGCCCAAAGGCTCCATCAGCGGCCCATCCGTGCGGTCCAGCCCTTGTTGGGCCATGTCGGTGCACAGGCGGTTGAAGCGCACGATGTCCGACAACATGCCCCAAAACTGGGGACTGATCAGGTTGCGTCTTTGGGCGAACACCGTGGACAAGTTCGAACCGCTCCACTCGATGCGGCGCTGGCCCGCCTGTTCGGGCACTTGCACCGAAAAGGACATGTCGGACGGCGCAATCGCGACGCCCAAGTCTTTGAACAAGGCGAGCAAATTCGGGTAGGTGCGTTCGTTGAGCACCAAAAAACCGGTGTCCACCCCAAAATCGATCATCTGCCCCTCGGCGTTGGGTAGGCGCATGTCCACGGTGTGGGTGTGGCCACCGAAATACTCGCCCGACTCCAGCAAGCTGATATCGGCATGGCCGTGCAAATGGTGGGCGGCGGCCAAGCCAGCGATGCCCGAACCCACGATGGCCACACGGGGCCGCGACCCGGGCGAGGGTTTTGGAGAGGTGATATCGGTCTCAAAAAACGCCATAATGAACGGAACCCTCATTTTTTGTCTATGACAAGTTTAAACCTGAATCCCGGATTGGAGTACAGCATCGCTGATGTCGAGCGAGACACGGGCTTGTCCAAAGATGTCTTGCGGGTCTGGGAACGTCGATACGGCTTTCCCGTGCCCACTCGAAATGCCCTGGGTGAACGGGTCTACGACGAAGCCCAGTTGCACAGATTAAGACACATTCGGCGCTTGTTGGACGCCGGCTATCGTCCGGCCCGCATCGTCCAGTTGCCCTTGAGCACCCTGATGTCTCTGCAACAGCAGGCCGCTCAGCCCGCCAGCCCTACGGCCAGCGCAGGCACTATCGATACCGAATTTTGGTTTTCGTATTTGTACGCACAAGACGGCGCTGGTTTGCGGGAGGCTTTGGTTCGTGCCGAGCAGTCTTTGGGCTTGATGGGTTTTCTGACCGAGGTGGTCGCACCGTTGAACGTGGCGGTGGGCCAGGCGTGGCTGGAGGGCCGTTTGGCGGTTCATGAAGAACACCTCTACACCGAAGCGGTGAGCACGGTGATGCGCCAGGCCCTGTGGATCATCCGTGAAAACACGCCCATCACGGGCCCACGCGTATTGACCACCACCTTGCCTGGTGAAGAGCATGGCTTGGGCGTGTTGATGGCCGAGTGCGCCATGGCCTACGCGGGCTGCGCCCTGCAATCCTTGGGTTTGCAAACCCCTGTACCCGATATCGTCTCTGCCGTGCAGACCGGACAAGTGGATGTGGTGGGTTTGGGTTTTTCAGGTGCGCAAAATCCTCGCGATGCCTTCGCCGCTTTGAGTCAGTTGCGTGAGTTGTTGGACCCCCAAATTGAAATCTGGGTGGGTGGTACCAACGCCGCCTTGCAGCGATTGATGCAAAACGCTCAACGCGGCCACGAACCGGCGCTCTACACCAATTTATCTCACTTGGGAGATGTTGCTTCGGCGGTAGAGCGCTGGCGAGCCGACCATCGCCAATAAATTTTGTGGCTACCGGCCAAGCCGCGAGAAAAAGACAACACAACGCCCCACCAGACACCGCTCAAATGAAGGGCTTGAACCACCGCCATGTCGTCGGCGGCGTTCCACACCACGGGTTGGCGCCACGCTTGCTCGATCAGCAGTTTGGTGAACAAAGCCAATAACAACAAAGCCCCCCAGCGACGTGCTTTGGGGATGCGGATGCGCCGCAGCAACAAGTCAACGCCCAAAATGGCTGCGCCCGCATGGAGCAAACCGGTGAGGCCGACGGCGTAACCAATTTGCGGCCAGATCAACAGGCTGACTTGCAAGAGTGGCCAGCACAGCAGCCACACCCAAGTGCTGCGCAGTGAGGGTCGAACCACCCAAGCCAGTCCGGCCAACATTCCCATGGCGATCTGGTTGGCAATCAGGTGGGCGGTGTTGAGGTGCACCCAAGCGCTGCTCCACCACGTCCAAGGTGAGTGCCAGCCTTGCTCGGCACGCCAGACCAAGGGCTCGTAAACGCTCGGGCCCGCCCACCAAACCAGCATGCTGCCGACGGCGTGCAACGCGCACAAAAGCAACCAACTGCGAGCCGGGCGTTTCATATCGGGGTGACGGCTTGAGGGCCCAACACATGTTCCCAAAGGGATTGCACCGCTGCGATGTGTTGAGACAGGGTGGCGGGGTCCACCTCAGGGTGCGTTTCGTCCAAGCGGGCGTGGTGCTGCAAATGGCGCAAGGCACGGTAGGCTTCAGAAGCCGCCAAACCGACGCCGGGTGGCAGCAAGCCCGCTGCTTCGGCGTGGCGCAGCAAGGTGGTGTTGCCCAAGTTGGGGCGCAAGCTTGGGTGGTGCCGGGCCTGTGACAAAACCAGGTGCTGCACCACAAATTCGATGTCCACCATGCCGCCGACGCTGTGTTTGACATCGAACATGCCGCTGCGAATGGGGTGGGCTTGTCGCACCTTGTCGCGCATGGCGCGGATTT
>CAZNWS010000257.1:0-2565 GCA_964576495.1 uncultured Hydrogenophaga sp.
CCACCGAACTCTGGGTGATCGATGAAAGCGCCGACCACGCGGGCCACGCCGGCACGCAAGGCGCGGTCGGTGGGACGCACTTTCGTGTCCGCCTGGCCTCCCCCTGTTTTGCGGGTTTGAGCCGCGTGGCCCAGCACCGCCTTGTGTATGATTCACTTCAAGCTTTTACCGACGCGGGTTTGCACGCGTTGGCCATTGAGGTGTTGGCCGCTGCCCCCACCCCGAAACCTGTCCATCCCTGATCTCTTGAGGAAATCCATGAAACCCGTTTTGTCCGTGCTCGGCGCTGTCGTCTTGTTGTCCGTGAGCACCTGGGCTTCGGCCCAAAATTTGGCCATCGTCAACGGCAAACCGGTCCCCAGCAGCCGAGCCAAGGCTTTGGTTCAGCAGCTCGAGCGCTCAGGCCGCCCAGTCGATGAGTCCATGATGGGGCAAGTCAAGGAAGAAGTGATCATGCGTGAAATCTTCATGCAAGAAGCCCTCAAGCGTGGTGTGGCCAAGTCCAGCACCTATCAAGAACAGATGGAATTGGCTCGTCAATCGATCCTGATCCGCGAGTTGTTCAACGATTACCAAGCCAAAAACCCTGTGACCGATGCCCAAATACAGGCGGAATACGACAAGTACGTGGCCGCCAACTCGGGTCAAGAGTACCGTGCCCGACACATTTTGGTGGCCGATGAAGCCAAAGCCAAAGCCTTGATCGCTTCGATCAAGGGCGGTGCGAAGTTCGAACTCGTGGCGGCCAAGGAGTCCTTAGACAAAGGCTCCGGCGCCAACGGTGGCGACTTGGATTGGGCTTCGGCCAGCACCTTTGTACCGGAGTTCTCTGACGCCATGGTCAAACTGACCAAAGGCGCCATGACGCCCGCGCCCGTTCAATCTCAATTTGGCTGGCACATCATCCGCTTGGACGATGTCCGTCCTGCCGCTTTACCTGCCTTCGAAGAGGTCAAAGCCGAACTGGGTCAACAAATGCAGCAGCAGCGTTTGACCGAGTTCCAGACCGAACTGCGTGCGAAAGCCCGTATCGAGTAACGCAGCCCGCGCCGCCTTCGGGCGCTGGCTTAGGGTTTTGACGGTGGTCAACACCCGGCTCATTTGATCAAATCCAGGTCCATGAGTTCTTCTGTCGCGAACCACCACCCCAACACCCGCCAAGGTATCGACTGGCCGCGCGCGCTGGCTTTTGCTCAAACCGAGCGCGAAGCCTACACACGAGCCAACCCGACCTCGGCCGCATTGGCCGAACGGGCCAACCGACGCCTGCTTTTTGGCGTCCCCCTGCACTGGATGCGTGACTGGGGCACGCCCTTTGCCTTGCACGTGGCGCAGGCCAGCGGTGCACAGGTCACCGACGTGGACGGTCATACCCGGGTCGACTTTTGTCTGGGCGACACCGGCGCCATGTTTGGCCATTCGCCCGAACCGGTGGCCCGCGCCTTGGCACATCAGGCCACGCGCGGCTTCACCACCATGCTCGCCAGCGAAGACGCCGCCGTGGTCGGCGAACAGCTCGCGCAGCGTTTTGGCTTGCCGTTTTGGCAATTCGCCATGAGCGCCACCGACGCCAACCGCTACATCGTGCGCTGGATCCGCGCCGCCACCGGGCGCAGCAAGATCCTGGTGTTCAACGGCTGCTACCACGGCACCATCGAAGACGTGTTTGTGGACTTGGTGGACGGCCAGCCGGTGCAACGCAACAGCCTACTCGGCCAAGTGCACGACTTGACCGAACATACGGTCGTGGTGGAGTTCAATGACCTCACGGCTCTCGACGACGCATTGGCGGCCGGCGACGTGGCGTGTGTGCTGGCCGAGCCGGTCATGACCAACATCGGCATGGTGCTGCCCGCGCCGGGCTTTTGGGAACAAGCCCAAACCATCATCCGCCGTCACGGCGCGCTCTTGGTGATGGACGAGACCCACACCATCAGCACCGGCCCCGGCGGCTACACCCGCGCCCACGGTCTGAGTCCCGACGCTTTGGTGTTGGGCAAGCCGGTGGGTGGCGGTGTGCCCTGTGCGGTTTACGGCATGAGCGCCGAGTTGGCCGAACGCGCGGTGCACGCCAAACACGTGGCTCCGCCCGGCCACAGCGGCATCGGCACCACGCTCACCGGCAACATGCTGGCCATGAGCGCCATGCGAGCCGCCCTCACCGAGGTGATGACGCCCAACGCCTACGCCCACATGCTGGCATTGGCCGAACAACTGGCCGAGGGATTGCGACAAACCATCGCCCGACACGCCTTGCCCTGGTGTGTGACGCAGGTCGGGGCGCGCATCGAATTCCAGTTCACTCCCACGCCGCCCACCAACGGCAGCCAGGCCGACCGCATCTTGGATGGCGAGCTCGAGCACATCATCCATTTGGGGCTACTCAACCGCGGCGTGATGATCACGCCCTTTCACAATATGATGCTGTCCAGCCCCGCCACCACGGCCGAGGATGTGCAGCGCCTCTTGCACGCTTTGGACGCGGTGTTGAACGAACTCACCACACCCAAACCATGAAACCCACGCCGGCCCTACCCCAACAAGACAGCACCTACCGGCAGCTGC
>CAZNWS010000258.1:0-2558 GCA_964576495.1 uncultured Hydrogenophaga sp.
CGCCTAGAACCCGGCGAGCGCTGTGCGTCGACGTCCAATCGCAACTTCGAAGGCCGCCAAGGCGCCGGTGGTCGCACCCACTTGGTCAGCCCCGCGATGGCCGCCGCCGCCGCCATCCACGGCCACTTCATCGACATCCGCACGATCGCCTGAGGTCACGCAACATGCAAAAATTCACCCGCCTCAAAGGCATCGTGGCGCCCATGGACCGCGCCAACGTCGACACCGACGCCATCATCCCCAAACAGTTTTTGAAGTCGATCCGCAAAACCGGTTTCGGTCCCAACCTGTTTGACGAGTGGCGCTACCTCGACCAACCCGGCCAACCCGGCGTGCCCGAGAGCCAGCGCAAGCCCAACCCCGACTTCGTGCTCAACCAGCCGCGTTACAAAGGTGCGAGCATTCTGCTGGCACGAAAAAACTTCGGTTGTGGCTCGAGTCGCGAACACGCACCCTGGGCGATCGACCAATACGGCTTTCGCTGCGTGATCGCGCCGAGCTTTGCCGACATCTTCTTCAACAACTGCTTCAAGAACGGCCTGCTGCCCATCGTGCTGCCCGAACCCACCGTGGACCAGCTGTTCAACGAAGTCGCCGCCTTCTCCGGCTACGAGCTCACCATCGATTTGGAGCGCCAAGTCATCGTTCGCCCGCAAGGGGAAGAAATTCCTTTTGAAGTGCAAGCCTTCCGCAAATACTGCTTGCTCAACGGCTTGGACGACATCGGCCTGACCCTGCGCCACAAAGATAAGATCGCCGCCTTCGAAGCCCAGCGCTTGGCCACCAAGCCTTGGCTCGCCCACACGATGGTGTCCAACTGATCGTTGGTATGAACCCTTCCCAAGCTTTCGCCAGCCTGCCAGCACCCCCTTATTACGCGGTGATTTTTTCTTCACAGCGCACGCAGGGTGACCAAGGTTACGAGGCCATGGGCCAGCGCATGGTTGAATTGGCTTCACAGCAAGCAGGTTTTTTGGGCGCTGAGAGTGCCAGAGATGCCGATGGTTTTGGCATCACCGTGTCCTATTGGACTGATGAGGCCAGCATCCTTGCTTGGAAGCGCCACGCCGAGCACCGCATCGCCCAAGAAACAGGCCAGCAACGCTGGTACGAACATTACGAAACCCGCGTGGCCAAAGTGGAACGCGCTTACTCCATCAATTAAAGAGACCATCCCATGAAAATCGCAGTTCTCCCCGGTGATGGCATCGGCACCGAAATCGTCGCCGAAGCCGTCAAAGTTTTGAACGCCCTCGACCTTAAGTTCGAGATGGAACACGCCTTGGTCGGTGGTGCTGCTTACGACGCCTTTGGCCACCCCTTGCCCGAATCCACGCTCAAGTTGGCCATGGACTCAGACGCCGTGCTGTTCGGCGCCGTGGGCGACTGGAAGTACGACAAACTCGACCGCCCACTGCGCCCCGAGCAGGCCATCCTGGGTCTGCGCAAGAACATGGGCCTGTTCGCCAACTTCCGCCCCGCCATTTGCTACGAGCAACTGGTGGGCGCGTCCAGCCTCAAGCCCGAGCTGATCGCGGGCCTAGACATCTTGATCATCCGCGAGCTGACGGGCGACATTTACTTTGGTCAGCCGCGCGGCCGCCGCTTGGCCACGGACGGCCACTTCCCCGGTGCCGAAGAAGCCTTTGACACCATGCGCTACTCCAAGCCCGAGATCGAGCGCATCGCACACGTGGCTTTCCAAGCGGCTCGCAAACGCAACAAAAAGGTCACCAGCGTGGACAAGGCCAACGTGCTCGAGACCTTCCAGTTCTGGAAGGACGTGGTCACCGAGGTGCACGCGCAATACCCCGACGTCGAGTTGCAGCACATGTACGTGGACAACGCGGCCATGCAGCTGGTCAAAGCGCCCAAGGCCTTTGACGTGGTGGTCACGGGCAATATGTTCGGCGACATTCTGAGCGATGAAGCCTCGATGTTGACCGGCTCCATCGGCATGTTGCCCTCGGCCAGCCTGAACACAAAAAACCAAGGCTTGTACGAACCCAGCCACGGCAGCGCCCCCGACATCGCGGGCAAAGGCGTGGCGAACCCGCTGGCCACCATCTTGTCGGCGGCCATGATGCTGCGCTTCAGCCTGAACCAAGCTGAAGCGGCCGACCGCATCGAGTCGGCGGTGAAGGCGGTATTGGCCCAAGGCCTGCGCACGCCCGACATCCACAGCGAAGGCACGACCAAAGTCGGCACGCAGCAGATGGGCGACGCGGTGGTCAAGGCCCTGTAAGCCAGCGCCAAGACTGCATCTTTTATAATTTTGCTTATGTTTGTCGCACGCCTTTGGTCCCTGACTCTCTCAGCCGCCGCCACGGTGGTTGTTGGCGTGTGCGCAATCACCACCAAAACCACGACCATTAAGGGCTGAACAGCTCCGGTTCGTCGTGCGCCCTCCCCGGCCCCAGACGAGCCGGGCAAACAGTCGGTTGTGTCACTGTTTTAAAACTGAAAGGGCGTTGAAATGAGCAAGTTGGTAGGTTTGGTTGGTTGGCGCGGCATGGTCGGCTCGGTCCTGATGGACCGCATGGTTCAGGAAAAAGACT
>CAZNWS010000259.1:0-2557 GCA_964576495.1 uncultured Hydrogenophaga sp.
GTGATGGCGGCGGCCGCGCCGCACGCCTTCATGGGCATGACCAAGATGGGCCAAGCGGCGATTTTTGAAACGCGCGGCAACCCCGACTGCCACCTGATTTTGCGCGGGGGCAAGCAGCCCAATTACAGCGCGGGCGATGTGCAAGCGGCGTGTGATGTGTTGCGCGGCGCGGGCCTGCGCGAGGCGGTGATGGTGGACGTGTCACACGCCAACAGCAGCAAGCAGCACCGCAAACAAATTGAGGTGGCGCAAGACGTGGCGGCTCAGGTGGCGGGGGGCGATGCGCGCATCATCGGCTTGATGATCGAGAGCCACTTGAACGAAGGTCGTCAAGACATCGTTGCAGGTCAGGCTTTGGCGCGGGGGGTGAGTGTGACGGATGCCTGCATCAGCTTTGAGCAGACGGTGCCGGTGTTGGAGGCTTTGGCCGCGGCCGTCAGGACGCGGCGCGCGGCTCACCGGGCTTGAAGCACGGCGCTGGAAAAATCAGCGCGGTGTTTTGGGGGTGCGTGGCGCCATGGGCGCGCGGCCTTCGATGTGGCGGAAGTTGATGCGGCCTTTGGTCAGGTCGTAAGGGGACAACTCCAGCGACACGCGGTCGCCAGCCAAAATGCGGATGTGGTTCTTGCGCATCTTGCCTGCGGAATACGCGATCAGTTGGTGGCCGTTGTCCAGCGTCACGCGAAAACGCGTGTCGGGCAAGACTTCGTCCACCACACCCATCATGTCAATCAGTTCTTCTTTGGCCATCCATGGCTCCTATCTTTCGGCAACCTGTGAATATACCACCCTGTGAGATAACATGCCAGCCATGAGCCACCCCCCAACCGAGCCACAAACGGCACAGCGCAACGAAGAGCGGCTGACGCAGCTGGAGATCAAACTGAGTTTCACCGAGGACTGGGTGGAGACACTCAACCAATTGGTGATCGATCAACAAGCCCAGATCGACGGTTTGAAACGGCAACTGCAAGCGCTGCGTTTGGAGTCGCCGGGCGACGGTGCCAATGCGGCACGCAACCCCCGCGACGAATTGCCCCCGCACTATTGACGGGGGCCGAGCGAATCACTTGCTGTCGGGCAGCTCGATCTTGACCTCGAGCACCTCGAGGTTGTCTTGGCGGTCGAGCTGGACTTTGATGTCGTCTGGGTTGATCTTGATGTATTTGCTGATCACGGCCACCAGTTCGCGCTGCAGGGCGGGCAAGTAGTCGGGCTCGGCCGCGCTGCGGCCACTGCGCTCGTGCGCCAAGATGATCTGCAAACGCTCCTTGGCAACGCTGGCGGTTTTCTTTTTCTCGCCGAGAAGGAATGACAAAAAGTCCATCGCTTATTTCTTTCCGAACAGGCGCTTCAAGAAACCGGCTTTTTCGGGCTCCACAAAACGCAAGGGTTTGTCTTCGCCCAAGAAACGGTCGATGACGTCTTTGTAGGCTTCGGACACATCGGTGCCGGTCAGGTGCACCGCGGGCGTGCCCTGGTTGGACGCCGTCAACACACTTTCGCTTTCGGGAATGACACCGATGAGTTGAATGCGCAGGATGTCTTGGATGTCTTCGAGCGCCAACATTTGGCCGTCGGCCACGCGCGAGGGGTTGTAGCGGGTGATGAGCAGGTGCTCTTTGATCGGCTCTTGGCCTTCGATGGCGCGTTTGGTTTTGCTGCCGAGCATGCCCAAGATGCGGTCGGAGTCGCGCACGCTGGAGACTTCGGGGTTGGTCACGACCAAGGCTTCGTCGGCGAAGTGCATGGCCATGAGCGCGCCGGTTTCGATGCCCGCGGGCGAATCGCACACGATGTAGTCAAAGCCCATGCCGGCCAAGTCATTCAAGACTTTTTCCACGCCGTCTTGCGTCAGAGCGTCTTTGTCTCGGGTTTGGCTGGCGGCCAAGACGAACAGGTTGTCGCACTGCTTGTCTTTGATGAGGGCTTGGTTGAGGTTGGCTTCGCCTTGGATGACATTGATCAAGTCATACACGACGCGGCGCTCACAACCCATGATGAGGTCGAGGTTGCGCAGGCCCACGTCAAAGTCGATGACGACGGTTTTGAATCCACGCAAAGCCAAACCGGTGGAGAAGCTGGCGCTGGTGGTGGTCTTGCCAACGCCGCCTTTGCCGGATGTGACGACAACAATTTTGGTCATGGTGCAGCTGGTCTTTCTTCAGGTTTTCAAGGGTTCAATGATCAGTTTGTCTTGACCATCGGTATGGGATTCGAGCCGGACTTGCGCGGCTTGACCATGCACCGACGGGGGTAAAGCGTTTTCGCTGGTGCGATAAACACCCGCAATGGAAATGAGTTGCGGCTCCATCGACAACGCCATGATGCGGGCTTCGGTGTTGCCTCGCGCACCGGCCATGGCTTTGCCGCGCAGCGGCGCGTACACATGGATGTGGCCATCGGCAATGACTTCGGCACCGGGGTTGACCATGGCCATGACGATGAGGTCGCGGCCACGCGCATAAACTTGCTGGCCCGAGCGCAAGGGTTTGTCGATGACCATGGCGCTGGTGGGCGCCACGGGTGCGGCTGGTTTGGCGGCCGGTGCTGATGC
>CAZNWS010000260.1:0-2554 GCA_964576495.1 uncultured Hydrogenophaga sp.
GTGTCCATGCAAGCCCTGACCAAATACCCCAGCGGTGGCGCCGATGTCTTGATGGGCTCGGTCGTTACCCGCGAGCCCGCTTTGCACCAAGCAATTTTGATGTGCCACATGCGTTTGGGCTTGGGGATCTCGGGCAACGACGCAGAGCTGGTCTTGCGCGGCCTCCACACGATTGACCTGCGTTACCACGCACACGACACGGCCACACGCGCTTTGGCCCAGTGGATGCAAAGCCAGCCCGGTGTGGCCCAGGTGCTTCACCCTTCGCTGCCCGGCTCGCCCGGCCACGAGACGTGGTTGCGCGATGCGCGCGCTGCGGCTTGCTTGTTCAGCGTGGTGTTCGACGCGGCCATTGCGCAAACGCGCATCGACGCTTTTTTGGACCGTTTGCAGCGCTTCAAGTTGGGCTGGAGCTGGGCCGGTCCCATCAGCCTGTGTGCGCCTTACCAGGTGAGCGCCATGCGCACCCAGCCATGGCCCCATGCGGGCGGTTTGGTGCGTTTTGCCGTTGGCCTTGAAGCCGTCTCTGATTTACAAGCGGATTTGCAACAGGCCTGGCCTGTGCTGCAAGCCAGCTGAGTGTTTTTTTCACCCAACCGAAAGACTGCTTTGGCAACACCCAATTACGGCTACGAAAAACGCCAACGCGAACTTGCCAAGAAAAAGAAGAAGGAAGAGAAGCTCAAAGCCAAGAACGAGCGCAAGCAGGGTGAGGGCGAAGACCAAGCTGAGCCTCACGACGCGGAGTCTCCCATGCCCAGCGCCCCGAACGTCAGCTGATTCCAGCCGCCGTGGCCAAGATGGTTTTGGCCATTTGCTCAAAGGCCTCAGCGTTGTGTGTCTTGGATTCGAATACCTGCGCCTTCGGGGACTGTACAAAATTTCGGTCAATCGATTGGCGGTACATCGGGTCGTAGTGATCGTGTAGTAACTCATGCACGACCGCCGCTATTTGTCCGTTCAACACCGCTTGGCTCCAGTGATCCACCACGGCTTTGCCTCGGATGTCAGTCAAGGCGCGCAGCCGCTCAATGAAGTGCTGCCTGTCTTCGACGAAATAAGCGTAATCCTCCAAAAGCAAGGCAACCCGTGCTTCGTCGGGCAAGCGCACGTCGATGCAGGGACTCGCACGCATGGCGTTGATCAACGCATCGGGGACTCGCAAATTGCCTACTTTTTTGCTCTCACACTCCACGTATATCACCCGTGCGGGGTCCATGGCACGCAGGCTCGACCAAATCAGGCTGTCAAATCGCTTTTGGCTGGGTTGGGCTTGGCCAGGCACATGGCCCAGCACCGAGCTGCGATGGCAAGCCAAAGCTTCCAAGTCCAAGACTTGGGCACCTTGCTGGCTAAGGGCGTGGAGTAAGCGGGTTTTGCCGCTGCCCGTGGGCCCACAGACCACTCGGTAGTGCAGGCGCGAGGGTAGGGTGTCCAAGTCTTTGACCAACTCGGCCCGCCAAGCTTTGTAGCCGCCTTCGATCAAGGTGACCTGAAACCCGATGGCCCCCAAAATGGTGGCCAGCGAGCCACTGCGGTTGCCCCCGCGCCAGCAGTAGACCAAGGGTTTCCAATCGCGCGGCAACTCGATCACGTGACGTTCGATGTGCGCTGCAATGTTGCGTGCGGCCAAGGCCGCGCCGCGTTTTTTGGCTTCGAAGGCGTTGACCTGCTTGTACATCGTGCCGATGTCGATGCGCTCTTGATTGTTGAGTGTGGGCCAGTTGATCGCGCCGGGCACATGATCCAGGGCGTGTTCGTCTTCGGTGCGGGCATCGATGATGGCATCGAAGGATGCCAATCGCGTCAATGCGTTGGCGGCGTGGATGGTTTGAACAGGCATCCGTGATTATCGCGGGCGCAGCAAACGGCGCAGTGCAGGCCAGACGTTGCGCATCATGATCGGCTGCGCTGTTTCGTTGGGGTGGATGCGATCACGCTGGAACAAGGCCAGTGGGTCTGGCCCGTCGGCCACACCGGCCAAGAAAAACGGCACCAAGGCGACCGAATGGGTCTTGGCCACATCGTTGTACAGGCGCTTGAAGGCAGCACTGTACTGAGCGCCATAGTTCGGTGGCATCTCCATGCCCAACAGCAAAACCCGAGCCCCGGCGGCTTTGGACAGTCGAGTCATCTCGTTGAGGTTGTCTTGGGTCATGGACAGGGGCAGGCCGCGCAGCGCATCGTTGCCACCGAGCTCAATCACGACCACTTGTGGCTGGTGCTGACGCAACAGAGCCGGCAAGCGTGAGCGCCCGCCCGAGGTGGTGTCGCCACTGATGCTCGCATTGACCACTCTTGCTGCTGGACCTTGTCGGTCCATCTCGGCTTGCAACAGCGCCACCCAACCGCTGCCTCGGCGCAAGCCGTATTCAGCGCTCAGCGAATCGCCCACGATGAGCACCACCGGCAACGGGGCCTTGGTTGCGGTTTGGGCCCAGGTCGCGGGCGAAAGTCCCCACGAAGAGGCCAACAGCAGCAGCGCGGTAAAGTGTCGGAGTTTCAACTGGAAAGCCCTTCAATGTCGGATGTGATGATTGCCGTGTCCCATGTG
>CAZNWS010000261.1:0-2553 GCA_964576495.1 uncultured Hydrogenophaga sp.
GGCTGAATACCCCGCGCAGGGCGGGCATCAGCTCAGCCGACGGCCGCTGAACCAGTGCGCGCCCACGGCCAAGACCAACAGCAGCAACGCGCCCAACCCCCAAGTTCCCCACACCAACACGGACATGAGCGTGCTCAAGGTGTCGGGCGAAGGCAACCACGGACCGACCATGGCCAAGGTGCCCGTGACCGTGCCTTGAATGGTTGTCACCAACTCGGGTGGCACCCACAGCGAGACCCAAGCGGGCAAATTCAGGGCGGCCACCTGGTCGCTGATCGCCGTGCCGCTGCCCAGCAAGCCCATGGCCCAGTCGGAGACGCTCACGGCCACCATGGCCATGCCAGTCCACAGCAAGGCCAGAAACAAAAAAGACGACCAAATCAGCAGTTTCATGGGTGATGTCAATCAAGGGTTAAAGGACACGCAATGGACACCCGCTGTCACACACAAGTTCAAACTGCTCATGGCATTGAACTTAGTTCGATCCACATGAATCCACAGCACATGATCGACACACCCACCCAACAAGCGCTCTTGGCCATCTTGGTTCATGCCGCCATGGCCGACGGCGAAAAGTCCCAAGCCGAGCGCGACTTTGTCCGCGACCTGTCCTTGTAGCTTGACGAGCAAGGCGGGGCCAAGCAACTGGCCCAAGCCGTTCAGGCCGCGCTTTTGGGGCGCATGTCCGCATCGCAAGCCGCTGCGCAAATCACCGAGCCCATGCACCGGCAGCTGGCTTACGAGTGGGCCACCGCCGTGTGCCACGCCGATGGCCTGTGCAGCCCGGCAGAAACCGCGTTTTTGCAGCGCCTCAAAACCGATCTGCAGCTGGGTGCCGCCGAGCCCGAATCCACCGTGCAAACCCAGGCCTTGGCCCAAGCCGCTTACGCCGAAGCCTCTGTCGCACCGATCGCGGTGGCGTCGGCACCCGTGGCGGCCGGCGCACCGGTGGCTGCCCCATCGGTGGACAACGCCGCCATCGACCGCATGGTGCTGAACTACGCCATCTTGAACGGCGCGCTGGAGCTGTTACCGCAGTCGTGGGCGTCCATGGCCATCATCCCCTTGCAGATCAAGATGGTGTACCGCGTGGGCTTGGCGCATGGTGTGTCGCTGGACCAAGGGCACATCAAAGAATTCATCGCGGCCGCGGGCGTGGGCCTGACCTCGCAGTACATCGAACAATTTGGCCGCAAGCTGCTCGGCGGCTTGGTGGGCAAGGCTGGCGGCAAGCTGCTGGGCGGCCTCACCGGCGCGGCCACCGGCATGGCGTTTTCGTTCGCCAGCACCTACGCGCTGGGTCACTTGGCCAAGCGCTACTACGCGGGTGGTCGTGTCATGTCCACCGACTTGTTGCGCCAAACCTACCAAGGCTTGTTGGACAACGGCAAAGCGCTGCAGCAAGCACACGGAAGCGACATCCGAGCCCGCGCGTCCACGCTTGACGCGGCGGAGGTCATGCGCATGGTCAGGGGCTGACCGAGCGCAGCTTGCCCACCCACACGGCCACCACGATCAAAGCGCCGCCGAACCAGCCCAGCAGCCCCAGTTGTTCGCCCGCCGCCAGGCCCACCAGCGCGGCCCAGACCGGCTCCATGGAATAGATGAGCGTGGCCCGCGTTTCGGGCACCGACTGCTGCGCCCAGCTCATGGCGAACTGCACAAAGGCCGTCACGCAAGCCAGGCCCACGATCAAGGCCACGAAGGCCCAGCTCGGCTGCACGCCGCTTTCTTGCATCACGCCCGAGGTGACCCAAGCCAACACCGCCACCGTGATCGTGATGACCCACGCCAAACGCACCGGCTGGCAGCGCTGCGAATAGTGGCCCAGCAACACGATCTCCATGGCAAAGGCCAAGGCACAGGCCACGGTCAGCCAGTCGCCGATGTTCATGGACGCCAAGTTGGTGTGCGCGCCCGTGAGCGCGTACGTGCCCGCCACCGCCATGCCAATGGCCAACCACGCCCACGCCGTGGGTAGCTGGCGCTTCCACAGCCACAAGACCAACGGCACCAAGGGCACGTACAGCGCGGTTAAAAACGCCGACTGGCTGCTGTCGATGTGCAGCAACCCCGCCGTCTGCAAACCAAAGCCCAGGTACACCCACACACCGAGCATCAAGCCCGCGCGCAGCTCAAACCGGTTGAGCCCACGCAGCTCGCCGCGCCACCACAGCACCGCGCCCAAGAGCGTGGCGGCCAAGCCAAAACGCACCCCCACCAAGGCAAACGGCGAGGCCCATTGCAAGGCCACTTGAACGGCCAAAAACGTGCCGCCCCACAAAGCGGTGACGAGCACCAGCGCCGCTTCGCGGCGGGACAAAGACAGGTTCATGGGAAAGGTCAGAAGGGATTCACTTACCCCAGCTGTCCTTCAACCCCGTCACCCGGTTAAACACCGGCTTGGCGCCCGCCACATGATCCAGGCGGTCCGCCACAAAGTACCCAAAGCGCTCAAACTGGAACTTCTGGTCCGGTTGCGCTTGGGCCAATGAAGGCTCCACATAGGCGGTCACCACTTTAAGGCTGTCGGGGTTCAGCGACTGCAAGAAG
>CAZNWS010000262.1:0-2550 GCA_964576495.1 uncultured Hydrogenophaga sp.
GAGGGTGGTGAGAGCTTCATCGCCGCGATGGACGAGCTGATTCAGCAAGCCGGTGCCAAAGGTGTGCAAGAGGTGGTGATCGGCATGGCCCACCGTGGTCGTTTGAATGTGCTGGTCAACACCATGCGCAAGTTGCCGGCCGATTTGTTCGCCGAGTTCGATCACACCGCGCCTGAGGATCTCCCTGCCGGTGACGTGAAATACCACCAAGGTTTCAGCTCCGATGTCAGCACCGCGGGCGGCCCAGTTCACCTGTCATTGGCCTTCAACCCCTCGCACTTGGAAATCGTCAACCCTGTGGTTGAAGGTTCGGTGCGCGCCCGCATGGACCGCCGTGGCGATCCCACCGGCAGTCAAGTGTTGCCCGTGTTGGTGCACGGCGACTCGGCCTTCGGCGGCCAAGGCGTCAACCAAGAAACCCTGGCATTGGCCCAAACCCGTGGTTACACCACAGGCGGCACCGTGCACATCATCGTGAACAACCAAATCGGTTTCACCACCTCCGACCCGCGCGACATGCGCTCAAGCGTGTTCTGTACCGATATCGTCAAGATGGTCGAAGCGCCCGTGTTGCACGTCAACGGTGATGACCCCGAAGCGGTGGTCTTGGCCACCCAGCTCGCGTTGGAGTACCGCATGACCTTCCGCAAGGACGTGGTCATCGACATCGTGTGCTTCCGCAAGCTGGGTCACAACGAGCAAGACACCCCTGCATTGACCCAGCCGTTGATGTACAAAAAAATCGCGGCCCACCCCGGTACGCGCAAAATGTACGCCGACAAGTTGACCGCACAAGGTTTGGGTGAGACCTTGGGTGACGACATGGTCAAAGCCTACCGCGCGGCTTTGGACGCTGGTAAGCACACTTCTGACCCCGTCTTGACCAACTTCAAAACCAAGTTCACCGTGAACTGGGCGCCGTTCTTGGGCAAGAAGTGGACCGATGCGGGCGAGACCTCAATCCCCTTGACCGAGTGGAACCGCTTGGCTGAGAAAATCACCACCATTCCCGATTCCGTCAACCCTCACCAGTTGGTCAAAAAGGTTTACGCCGATCGCGCGGCCATGGGCCGAGGCGAGATGCCGGTGGATTGGGGTATGGGCGAGCACATGGCGTTTGCCTCTTTGGTCGCCAGTGGCTTCCCCGTTCGTTTGTCGGGCGAAGACTGCGGTCGCGGCACCTTCACCCACCGCCACGCCGTCATCCACGACCAGAGCCGTGAGAAGTGGGACGAGGGCACCTACGTGCCTTTGCAGCACGTGGCCGAAGGTCAAGCACCCTTCGTGGTCATCGACTCAATCTTGTCCGAAGAAGCGGTCCTGGCGTACGAATACGGCTACGCCTCCAACGACCCCAACACCTTGGTGATCTGGGAAGCCCAGTTCGGCGACTTCGCCAACGGCGCACAAGTCGTGATCGACCAATTCATCGCCTCCGGTGAAGTCAAGTGGGGCCGTGTCAACGGTCTGACCTTGATGTTGCCGCACGGCTATGAAGGCCAAGGCCCCGAGCACAGTTCGGCCCGCTTGGAGCGCTTCATGCAATTGGCCGCTGACACCAACATGCAGATCGTGCAGCCCACCACGGCCAGCCAGATCTTCCACGTGTTGCGTCGCCAAATCGTGCGTGATCTGCGCAAGCCCTTGGTCATCTTCACGCCCAAGTCCTTGCTGCGCAACAAAGACGCCACCAGCCCGGTCTCCGAGTTCACCAAGGGTTCGTTCCAGACCGTCATTGGCGAGCAAAACAAGGCCATCAAAGGCGACAAGGTCAAGCGCGTCTTGGTCTGCTCTGGCAAGGTCTATTACGACTTGGTCAAGAAGCGCGAAGACATGGGCAACACCGACACCGCCATCATTCGTGTTGAGCAGCTCTATCCGTTCCCTCACAAGGCCTTTGCGGCTGAGCTCAAGAAGTACCCCAACGCCACAGAACTGGTGTGGACGCAAGACGAGCCGCAAAACCAGGGCGCGTGGTTCTTCGTGCAGCACTACGTGCACGAAAACATGCTGCCAGGCCAACGACTGGGTTACTCCGGTCGTGCCGCTTCGGCATCGCCCGCCGTGGGCTACGCCCACTTGCACCAAGAGCAACAAAAAGCGCTGGTCGAAGGCGCCTTTGGCAAGCTCAAAGGTTTTGTCCTGACCAAATAAACCCCAGCGTTTCAACACACATCGAAAGCAAAAAAAATGGCACTCGTCGAAGTCAAAGTTCCCCAGTTGTCCGAATCGGTGGCCGAAGCCACCATGCTCACTTGGAAAAAGAAAGTGGGCGAATCCGTCGCTGTGGATGAAATCCTCATCGAAATCGAAACCGACAAGGTCGTGCTCGAAGTCCCAGCCCCCTCGGCTGGCGTCTTGTCCGAAATCGTGGTCGCCGATGGCGGCACCGTGGTGGCCGAGCAGCTGATCGCCCGCATCGACACCGACGGTAAAGTCGGCGCTGCGGCAGCCCCTGCGGCCGCAGCCGCTCCCGCCGCCGCACCGGCAGCAGCTGCCCCAGCCGCGGCCGCTGCTGCGTCGACCAGCAAAGCCGGTGTGGCCATGCCC
>CAZNWS010000263.1:0-2537 GCA_964576495.1 uncultured Hydrogenophaga sp.
GGTCGGGCCACCAGCATCAAGACCACGGCCACGCCCAAGGCCGGCCACAAGGTGGCAAGCACGGCCGACGGGGTGGCCAAGAGGCCCAACAACAAGAACATCCCGGCTTGCGACAACCACGCGTAACCGTCCATGGCGGACAAAGACCGCGACACCAGCAAACGGGCGCGGTTGGCGGTGATCACTCCCAAAAGATAAACCGCCAAAAATCCTGAGCCCCCCAAAGCGGAGGTGGCGGCGAAAACCGCCAACCCTGCGGACACCAACAAGAGCGCCCGCACCCCACCACCGGTGTCGCGCCAACGCGCCAAGAAACGCAAGAGCTGCGCCACGCCCCAGCCGCTGGCCAAACCCATGGCGGCACCCCAACCCATTTGCAACAGAAAATCGATGAACAAGCCACCCGCCGTGACGGCTTGGCCCGACGCCTGACCCAGGGCCAAGGTGATGAACGCGATGGTCAAAAACACCGCCATGGGGTCATTCAAACCCGATTCAATTTCCAAGGTGGCGGCCACACGCTCATTGAGTCGCACACCCGAAGACTTGAGCAAAGCGAACACCGCCGCGGCATCGGTCGAGCCCACAATGGCACCCAAAAGCATCGCCCAATACCAGTCCAAGCCCAAGAGCCAGTGCGCAGCCAAGCCTGTCAGGCCAGCACTCACGACCACCCCGGCGGAAGCCAAGACCAAAGACGGTTTCAACCCCGTACGAAAGGTTTTGTATTCGGTGCGCAACCCTCCATCGAGCAAGATGACCGCCAACGCCACGTTGCCCACCCAGAAGCTGAGTTTGAAATCATCAAAGACAAAACCACCAGGACCGTCTTCGCCCGCCAAGGAGCCGGCCAGCAAGAACACCAACAAAAAAGAGAAGCCCGCGCGCGCCGACAAGACGCCGGCCACCACGCTGACGAGCACCAGCAAAGCGGCGGCCAACAAGGGCAGGGTCAGGAACTCTTGGGCGGGGAACATGACTTGAAGTTATCACACCCCAAGAACTCGGCGGCCTTCAAAGCACGCGGGACAGAGCGCTGTGCAAGTCTTGCGCCCAAGCCCGGCGGTCTCGGCCTTGGGCAAGCTGAACGTCGGTGTAATGCACCACGGCGGTGAGTTCGCGTGCGCGCAGGGTTCTCCAGATGGAGGCCACCAACGTGGTGCTGCCCACAAACACCGGGGCATCGTGGAACTCTTGGCTGTTGGCCTTCACGTAACGCAACGCCACCGGCACGATGGGCGCGTCGGCTGCGATGGCCGACTGCAGCAAATTCGGGTGAAAGGGCAAAAGGCCACGGCCATCGCCCGTGGTGCCTTCGGGGAACACCGCCACACGATCACCGGCTTGCAAGCGCTCGGCCATCAGCTGCACCATGCGCAGCGCGTCGCGGCGCGACTCGCGCTCGATGAACAAGGTGCCCGCTCCCGCCACCAAAGAGCCCAAGAGCGGCCAGCGCAAGACGTCGGCTTTGGAGACGAAGCGCACCGGTTGCGCGGCGTTGATCACCAAAATGTCCAACCAAGAAATGTGGTTGGCCACCACCAAACACGGCCCAGCGGCGGGCGCTTGGCCTCGCACTTCGAGCTGCACGCCCATGATGCGCAACATGTCGCGCGACCACTGCGCCACCGTGGCCTCGGTTTGCTCGGGGCTTTGGCGATCAAAGCGCGTGCGGATGATCCAAAGGCCGCGCACCACGTGCGCGGTGGCGCGCAGCATGCGCCAGACCGCGACGGTCCGGGGACGCACCAGGCTCATGCCTCGGGCGCTTCAAACGCCACGTGACCACCGACCAGGGTGGCGCGCACGGCCGCGCTCAGCGTGTGGCCTTCGAAAGGGGTGTGTTTGCCTTGACTGCGCAGCAAGGCGGGCTGGACCGTCCAATCCGAAGCGGGGTGAAACACACACACATCGGCTTGTCCGCCCACAGTCAAACGGCCCACGCTGTCTTGCAAGGTGCCCAAACGCTGGCCCAAGACCGACTGAGCACCACTGGTGACCACGCGCAACGCTTGGCTCAACGGCAAACCGTCTTGTTCTGCCCAGCGGCAGGCCAAGCCCAGCAGCAACTCCACCGCGGTGGCGCCGGGTTCGGCTTCGGCAAACGGCAGCGTTTTGGCGTCGCTGTCCACCGGGTTGTGATCGGAGACCAGCGCATCGATGGTGCCGTCGGCCAAACCTTGGCGCAGCGCATCGCGGTCGCGCTGCTGGCGCAGCGGCGGCTGCACCCGGAAGCGGCTGTCGTAATAACCCATGTCCACGTCGGTCAGGTGCAGGTTGTGCACGCTGACGTCGCAGCTCACGGGCAAGCCTTCGGCCTTGGCTTGGCGCACCAAGGCCAAACCGGCGGCGCTGCTGATGCGGCAGATGTGCACCCGCGCGGCCGTGCCCTTGCCGACCACGGCGCGCATGAGTTCAAACAAGGTGTGCAAGGCGATCGTTTCGGCCGCGGCGGGCACACCCGACAGACCCATGCGCGTGGCCAAGGGGCCGCTGGCGGCCACGCCCTTGCCCAACCATGCGTCCATCGGACGCAT
>CAZNWS010000264.1:0-2529 GCA_964576495.1 uncultured Hydrogenophaga sp.
GCAACTGAATCAAACGGCGATCCAGCTTGTCCATGACCTCGGGCTTGGAGTCGATCTCGATCTTGATCTTGGCCGCTGCCTCGTCGATGAGGTCGATGGCCTTGTCGGGCAAGAAGCGGTCGGTGATGTAGCGGTGGCTGAGCTCAGCTGCGGCCACGATGGCCGGATCGGTGATGTCAACGCCGTGGTGCAGCTCGTACTTCTCTTGCAAACCGCGCAGGATGGCAATGGTCTGCTCCACCGTGGGTTCACCCACCAAAACCTTTTGGAAGCGGCGCTCCAAGGCGGCGTCTTTTTCAATGTACTTGCGGTACTCGTCGAGCGTGGTCGCGCCGATGCAGTGCAGCTCGCCGCGCGAGAGCGCGGGCTTGAGCATGTTGCCCGCGTCCATGGCGCCTTCGGCCTTACCCGCACCGACCATGGTGTGGATTTCGTCGATGAACAAGATGATGCGGCCTTCGTCTTGCGAGACCTCTTTGAGCACCGACTTCAGGCGCTCTTCAAACTCGCCACGAAACTTCGCACCGGCCAACAAACCCGCCATGTCGAGCACCAGCACGCGCTTGTCGCGCAGGCTCTCGGGCACTTCGCCGTTGACGATGCGCTGGGCCAAGCCCTCGACGATGGCGGTCTTGCCCACACCCGGTTCACCGATGAGCACGGGGTTGTTTTTGCTTCGGCGCTGCAGCACCTGGATGGCGCGGCGGATCTCGTCGTCGCGGCCAATGACCGGGTCGAGCTTGCCTTGGCGAGCACGCTCGGTGAGGTCCAGGGTGTATTTCTTCAAAGCCTCGCGCTGGCCTTCGGCCTCTGGGCTGTCCATCTTTTGGCCACCGCGCACGGCGACAATGGCGGCTTCCAAGCTTTTGCGCGACAGGCCGTGCTCGTTGCCCATGCGGGCCAATTCGCCTTTGCTATCGGTGATGGCCAGCAAAAACAACTCGCTGGCGATGAAGGCGTCGCCGCGTTTGATCGCTTCTTTCTCGGTTGCCTGCAAGAGCTTGCCCAACTCGGCGCTGGGCTGCACCTGCTCTTGGCCCTGCACCTCGGGCAAGCGCTTGACCATGGCCTCGGTGGCTGCCGTCAGACCACCCACGTTCGCGCCCGCACGCGCGAGCAAGGCACTGGGTCCGTCGGCTTGGCGCAGCATGGCGAGCAGGAGGTGGGCCGGCTCGATGTAAGCGTGGTCTGCCCCCAAGGCCAAGCTCTGCGCATCGCTCAGGGCTTCTTGGAATTTGGTGGTGAGTTTGTCCATTCGCATGTTGTTCGCTCCTCAATCGTTGATTGACTCACACATGCGGCCATTCGGGCCGATTTCAAGGGGCCGCTCGCCCCGTGACTCAAGCGTTGCGGGCTTGGATGCCCCAGCGCGCCAGCGCCGCGTCGTCGCTCTCTCGGGCGTCCACCCAGTGTGCGCCAGTGGGGGTTTGCTCTTTTTTCCAAAACGGCGCTTGGGTTTTGAGGTAGTCCATCAAAAACTCGCAGGCCTGAAAACTCTGGCCCCGGTGGGCCGAGCTCACACCGACCCAGACGATTTGTTCAGTCGGTTGCAGCAAGCCCACGCGGTGGATCACGCGCGCGGCGATGATGTCAAAGCGCGCCATGGCCTGGTCGATCATGGCCTCGATGGCCTGCTCGGTCATGCCGGGGTAGTGCTCGAGCTCCATGCTGGAGACCGCATCGCCACCGTTGCGGTCGCGCACCGTGCCCAAAAACGTGCACACCGCACCCACACGGCCATCGGCCGCGCGCAAGCGCGCCTGCTCTTGGCCGGCGTCGAAGTCGGCGGTTTGGATCGAGACGCGTGAGGGCTGTGCCATGGCGTTCAGCCGCCGGTGACGGGTGGGAAAAAAGCGACCTCAGCCCCCTCGCTGATCGTGGCACTTTCGTCGCTCATGACTTGGTTAACCGCCACACGGATCGCTTTGCCTCGCGCCAAGGCCTCGGGGTACGCGCCGCCCTGCGCCATCAACTCATCGCGCAAGGCCGCCACGGTGCAGGCCTGGGTTTGCCAAGCTTGGCTACCGGTGCCCAAGGCTTCACGAATGGAGGCGAAGTAGCGCAAGGTGATGTTCATGGTGTGGCCTTCAAACGCCCCAGTCGGCCAAGGGCAGGTAGTGCACGGTTTGTCCGTAGGCGATCGTTGCCCCGGCTGGGTTGTCCACCAAACCATCGGCCCAGAAAGCCGAGGTCAAGACGCCCGAGCTTTGGTTGGGGACCAGGTCCAAACCGCCTTGGGCGTTGCGGCGCACGCGCAAAAACTCCCGCCGCTTGTCTGCTCGGGGCCAATCGAAATGCGCCGGCAAAGCCAGCGGTGTGGGCAAGCCCAGGCCCGTGCCCGCGCCTTGCAAGCGGCGCACCAAGGGGCGAACCAACAAGAGCAAGGTGGCCCAGCTCGACACTGGGTTGCCCGGCAAGCCGACGAAGTGGCAGGCGGGTGCATCCGCATGGGCTTGCACGCGCCCGAGCGCAAAAGGCTTGCCCGGCTTCATGGCCACTTGCCACAGGTCCAGCGAACCCAGCGCCTGC
>CAZNWS010000265.1:0-342 GCA_964576495.1 uncultured Hydrogenophaga sp.
ATGATGGTGTCGCCGGGCTTCAAGAAAGCCAAAAACACGGCCTCGTTGGCCGAGGCGCCGCAATGCGGCTGGACGTTGGCGGCTTCGGCGCCGAAGATTTGTTTGATGCGGTCGATGGCCAACTGCTCGGCCACGTCCACGTGCTCGCAGCCACCGTAGTAGCGCTTGCCGGGGTAGCCTTCGGCGTATTTGTTGGTGAGCTGGCTGCCTTGGGCGGCCATGACGGCGGGCGAGGCGTAGTTCTCGCTGGCGATCAGCTCGATGTGGTGCTCTTGGCGGGCGTTTTCGGCCTGGATGGCGGCGAACAATTCGGGGGCGGTTTGCTCAATGAGTGTGTTGCGG
>CAZNWS010000265.1:375-2524 GCA_964576495.1 uncultured Hydrogenophaga sp.
CCTTCAAAAGATGGAACCTTGGCATGGATGACAAGGGCTGCCCAGGCGAACGGCTAAACGCTCAGGGTGAGCGGCACGCTTCCCAGTGGTTGTCCCAAGGTCGACTTGAGGGGCCACGTCAGCCACCACCCGACAAGAGTGGTCGCCTATCGCCAGTCGCGTGCGGGTAGAAGTGTAACTGAGCGGATCAGAGATCGCGCTCGTCGATGGTGGCCACCAGTTCGGTGTCAGGATTGGAGAAATCGGGCATTCCGTCGGGCATGGCTTGAAAAGAGGTGCTCTTCCCCGCCATCACGCTGTGCAAGCGCAATTGCTCGGCCACGACTTTGATGATGTAGTCGCGACCGTCGGTTTTGACCGCACCCACGTATTGGCGCAAACCGCCCTCAATGGAGCCGGCTTGACGGATGCTGTCCTGCAAGATCTTGGAACCCACTCGCATGTTGATCAAAGGGTCAAATGCTTGTTCGGTTCCACCATGCTGGTCGAACTTGTCCGTGTGCACCCGGGTCAGCACCTGCATGAGACCCTGGGCGCCCACAGGACTTTGGGCCAAGGGGTTGAATCGCGATTCATTGGCGGCCACCGCCAAGATCAATGCCGGATCCAAACCTTTTTTAGCGCCCAGCTCGAAAGCCTCTACCACGATGGCGGTCAGAGGTTCTGGTGCTACGCGGTATTTGCGGCTGAGCCAAGATATCACCCTTGCTTGAGGCTCGGTGAGCGACGCTTCGGGCGAAACACCCGCCAATCCGAAGGCGTCTTGGGCTTGAGCTTGTCGGGCTTGCAGCCAAGCCAAGGCTTGTTGTTCGAAATGGCCCGACTGACGCATGCCCAAGACCAGCACAAAGGCGACGACCAGGGCGCTGGCCATCCAGCGCGTGATCGGGCGCTTGGCGATGCTTCGCCAGTCGAGACGCTGCAGGCGCGAGTTGAGTTCGGTTGTCATGCAAGATCTCCTCATTGCAGGGCAAGCCATCGCTGAGGATGGCGGCTTTGTTTCGGGTCGCCCCAATTCAAAGAACTGGGCGCATCGTAGGGGTTTGAAAATTCTAAAAAATGCAGTTTTTAAATTTCTTAAGATTCATTAAGAATATTAAATTGAGATTTTTGGGATTACTGATGTAGTTGTTATTGCACATCAATGAATCATTAGGGATTACGTTGCGTGGGGCTGAATACGTGTTTGGGAATGATGGTTGATTGAGAGAATTGCAAAAAATATCGAAACGATCGGCGGCGCGATTGGAGTTCAAGACCTAAAAAAACGCCGATTTTCAGTCCATGTGTCGGAGAAAAAGCACGCTTGAAGCCGTCAAACAGGCTTGTCAGCGGCGACAATAGCCACCTTTGTTGGGTTAGCCCATCCTCCACCGACCGATTTGACCGCTTGTGAACACGAACCAACTCCCTGAAGATTTCGCCCAGTCGCCCGACAACATGCAGCAGGTCTGGGCCGAAAAAGCCCAACAACTGCTGGCGCAAAGCCCGTTTGACGTTCAGCAAGCCCAGGCTTGGCAGCGCGAAGCCGCCAAAGCGGGGGCAGCCTTGTCCCGTGAGCCTTTGGCGAGTTGCCGCCAAGCTTTGGTTAACCGCATCAAGGTCATTGAAGATCTGGAGCACCGTGTTCAAGTGGAACGAGAAGCCTCGGTGCTGATCGCCCAGCGCATTGAGGTGCTTTCGACCAAGCCTTGGCAAGACGCCTTGAGCAGCATGGCAACCTTGGAAACGGACGTGGCCCATTGGCAAAACCAATCCCAAACGCTGCTTGAACACGACGCTTGGCCAGCTTTGGCGCCCAAGTTTCCTCAGATGTTGACCTCTGCACAAGTTCAGCTGCAGCTGGTCTGGGAGGCTTTTGGTGCGGCCTTGGCCCAAACCCAAGCGGCCAGCACCGATCCACAGGCAACACTGCCCGCGGTGCCGGTTTGGGCCGAACAAATTCAAGCGGCTCGACAAAGCGATGCACCCAGCAAGTCCTCCACGGAAGGTCTTGTCAAGCCCAACGCCAAAATCTCGGAGGTTCTCACACACCAAGCGTTGTTGGATCAAGCCCAGGCCATGCTGGCCGCTCCTGAGGGCAAGCGTGTGGGTGGTCGCAAACTGCAAGAGCAGCTGCGCGGACTGCGCGAACAATGGAAACGGGCCG
>CAZNWS010000266.1:0-938 GCA_964576495.1 uncultured Hydrogenophaga sp.
AGAACTACGAATCGGGCGCGGTAAAAGACCGCTCACTCAAGACGCTGCGAGTGGTCCAAGTTGGCGATGATTGGCGGATTGTTTCTGAGACTGCCAAAGCCTTACCGAAGTTGGTGCCAGCGAAGGTTGAAGCGCCGGTCAGCGAGGCCCCGCCTGTCAAGTTGGAAGAGCCTCAAAAGACCGAAGAGCCTAGCGCGATGCAGGACCCCACGCCTGAGATCAACCAACGCTTGCAACAGTGGGCAACAGCTTGGTCGGGCAAAGATTTTGAAACCTATGCCAGTTTTTACAGTGATGGTTTCAAGATCCCCAAATTTCGATCCAAGAAGGCGTGGTTGAAATTCCGAGAGCCAAAGGTCATGGGTAATAACGATGTGCTCGTCACGGTGGAAGACGTGGTGGTGCAGCTGGAAAAGAACGGCAAAGTCAACGTAGCCTTTGTGCAACGCTACCACTCACCGGCTTTGAAAATGCGTTCGGTCAAACGGATGGTCATGGAGAACACCGCTGAGGGCTGGAAGATACTGTCTGAGCGAGATTGAATCCATTGCTCAAGACATGAATTACCTCTTCGTTCACCAGAATTTCCCTGGACAGTTTGTCCATTTGGCGCCCGCCTTGGTGCAGCGGGGCCATCAAGTGCATGCATTTGTGATGCGCAAGGGTGTGGGTGGGCAATGGGCGGGCGTTCAATTGCACGAGGTCAAGCCCAGACAAGGCAGCACGCCAGGGGTGCACCCTTGGGTAGTTGATTTCGAAACCAAGGTCATCCGGGCCGAGTCGGTCTTTCGTGCCGCGATGGCATTAAAACGAACAGGGTATGAGCCCGATGTGGTGATTGCTCACCCGGGATGGGGGGAAAGCCTATTCTTAAAAGACGTTTGGCCCAACGTCCAACTGGCGATTTACTGTGAGTTCAATTACGCAGAATCGGGTTT
>CAZNWS010000266.1:948-2507 GCA_964576495.1 uncultured Hydrogenophaga sp.
GACGGTGACGCGTGTCGCTTGCGCTTGAAGAACCTCAACAATTTGTTGCATTTTGATTTGGCCAACGCCGCCATTTCGCCCACGGCATTTCAAGCACAAACGTTCCCATTACCTTTCCGGAAAAAGATACAAGTCATGCACGATGGGGTGGATACCAACATCATCCAACCTCGGGCAGACGTGACATTTGCTTTACCCAACGGCACGGTACTGACACGACAAGATGAGGTCATCACCTTTGCCAACCGAAACCTAGAGCCCTACCGGGGTTATCACGTGTTCATGAGGGCTTTGCCGGAATTGTTGCGACAGCGGCCGCAAGCGCATGTGTTGATTGTGGGGGGAGATAAAACCAGTTACGGTCGAGCGCCAGCTGGCGATAAAACTTGGAAGCAAACCTTCATTGATGAGGTTCGACCCCAGATCACCGACGCCGATTGGGCTCGTGTGGTGTTCTTGCCCCAGTTGGCTCGTGAAGCCTTTTTGCGTTTCTTACAAGTCAGCCGTGTTCATGTGTATTTCACCTATCCCTTTGTGGCTGGCTGGAGCCTGCTTGAGGCCATGAGTGCTGGTTGTGCTGTGGTGGGGAGTGATACAGAACCTGTGCGTGAATTTGTTCATCACGGTCAGACGGGTCTTTTGACGCCATTTTTCGATGGACCTCAATTGGTCAAGGCCATCGTTTCAATGCTGGATGACGATGGGCTTCGCGAGGCTTGCTCGACCGAAGCTCGACGCTGGGTTCAGGCAAATTACGACCTGCAGTCGGTGTGTCTGCCGCGATTGCTTGCTTGGGCAGAAGGCTTGGTTAAACCGCCCAAGAAATCCCCAAAAAGGAAAACGGTTTAACGGCGGTCAACGGGTGTTGACTTATGGGGCTGTTGAAAGGGGCAGGGCCACGAAAGACAGCTTGTTGGCTCCTTGACTTTGGGCCACCGCCATGACTTTGGCCACCACCCCATAGGGCACTTTCTCATCGGCCATGATTTGGAGTTGGAACTGAGGATCGGCTGTACGTTCACGCAGCGCCTCACCCAATTGTTCTAGCGTCAACCAATCATCACCGAGTTGAAGTTGACCATCTGCGCCGATCAAGAGCCGGGTGTTGTGGTTGGGTTCTTGTTGAGACAAAGCTTCGGTTTTGGGCAACGTGACTTTCATGGTTTGAGGCACGATCAGGGGCGCGGTGATGATGAAAATCACCAACAAAACCAACATCACGTCGACCAAAGGCGTGATGTTGATTTCCGACATCATCCCATCGTCGTTGCCAGAAGTTCTTTGTATGGCCATGGTCAGTCCTTGGATGGCGTCTTGGTGGCTTGCTGGCCCACCAGTCTCAAGAGGTCTTCAGCAAAGCCTTCGAGCTCGGTGTTGCGCACCCGCAGCTGGCGAACGAAGTAGTTGTAGAGCAACACAGCTGGAATGGCGGTCAGGATGCCGATGGCCGTGGCGATCAAGGCCTCGCCGATCGGGCCTGCGACGATATCAATGGTCGCTTGCCCGGTTTCACCGATCACCTTGAGCGCGTCCATGATGCCCCAGACCGTGCCAAACAG
>CAZNWS010000267.1:0-2505 GCA_964576495.1 uncultured Hydrogenophaga sp.
ATGCCGCCAATACCGGCGCCCAAAATCACGATGTGTGCCATGTGTTGTCTCGATCGATGTGTGGGTATGTTTGGCTCCTAGGGCCTGATCCATTGTCGAGACGAGGACGCCGGGTGGGCTTGACAAATATCAAGCTCCTGACGAGGGTATTCCCGTATGCGGGCACAATGGTGACCACCATTTTGACAAAGGACACCGCATGCGCTGGCCACTCACCGTTGGATTGACTGTCATGCTGTGCGCATCGATCGTGCCGTCCTTGGCCCTGGCTTCGTCGTCGCAAGTCAGCTTGTGGTGCGAGCCGGTTTACATGCCCGCACAAACCGAGTGGCCTCGCACCGTAGACATCACGTACGACCAACACCAAGTCAAGGCGGTGAGCATCGACGGACAAAAGGTTTACACCTTTCAGGTTCGCGACACTTGGATCTTCACCTCGCAAGACAACGAGCGCATCCAAATCAACACCGCCTCACTGACTTGGACCAGCGACTTTCGGGGTTTGGCCACCAGCGAAGGTCGCTGCGATTGGCTCAAACGCTGAGTCGCTGGCTCAGGCGTCTTCGCCGCTCATCAGTCGCGCAACCAAAGCCCCTTCGCTGGGGCCCTCCAGCGGCAGCCACACGCGCACCGGGTTGCCTTGCGCCACCTCGATGGCTTGGCCTTCGGTGTTGTGCAGCGTGTGCACCGTCACCACGCGGTTGCCGCTGGGGTGGATCACCTCCAAGCGGTCGCCCACCGCAAATTTGTTTTTGGTCTCCACCTCGGCCCAACCATCCGCGCGCACGCTGAGCACCTCGCCCACGAACTGGCTGCGCTGGTTCGTGGAATGGCCGCTGATGTAGTTTTGGTAGTCCTGTGCTGGGCGGCGTTCCATCAAGCCGGTGGTGTAGCCGCGGTTGGACAGGCCTTCGAGCTCCAGCAACAACTCGGGGTTGAAGGGACGGCCGGCCACCGCGTCGTCGATGGCGCGGCGGTACACCTGCGCGGTGCGCGCCACGTAGTAGTGGCTCTTGGTGCGGCCTTCGATCTTGAGCGAGTCCACGCCGATTTGGGTCAGGCGCTCCACGTACTCCACGGCCCGCAAGTCCTTGCTGTTCATGATGTAGGTGCCGTGCTCGTCTTCCATGATCGGCATCAGTTCACCCGGGCGCTCTTTCTCTTCGATCAGCCAAACCTTGTCGGCCTCTGGGTGGCGCTGGCCACCGCCGCAGGTGGAGAAGCGGCTGGCGGCTTCTTCATCTTCGCTGGCAAAGTTGAAGCCATTCAAACGCTGGCTCGGCACCGAGTCACCGGTGTTGACATCGGTGTCGGCACTGTGGGTTTTGTATTCCCAGCGACAGGCGTTGGTGCAGGTGCCCTGGTTGGGGTCGCGTCGATTGAAGTAGCCGCTGAGCAGGCAGCGGCCCGAATAAGCGATGCACAGCGCACCGTGGACAAACACCTCAATCTCCATGTCGGGGCAGTCTTGGCGAATGGCCTCGACCTCGTCCAAGCTGAGCTCGCGGGAGAGGATGACGCGTGAGACCCCTTGCTTTTGCCAGAATTTCACCGCCGCGCTGTTGGTGCTGTTGGCTTGCACCGAGAGGTGGATCGGCACCTCGGGCCACAGGCCTTTTTCCATCTGTTCGCGCACCAGCATGATGAGGCCGGCGTCGGCCATGATGATGGCGTCGGGCTTCAACTCAATCACCGGCTGCAGGTCGCGCAAGTAGGTGCGCAGCTTGTCGTTGTGCGCGATCAGGTTGCTGGTGACAAAAAACTTTTTGCCGCGTTGCTTGGCCTCGGCAATGCCGGTGGCCAGCTGTTCGAGCTTGAATTCGTTGTTGCGCGCGCGCAGGCTGTAGCGGGGCTGGCCGGCGTAGACCGCGTCGGCGCCAAAGTCGTAGGCGGCGCGCATGCGTTGCAGCGTGCCAGCGGGCAGCAGGAGTTCGGGGGCTTTGATCACTGTCATCCCTCAATTGTCCGATTTTTTGGGAAGCGATTTGACAAAGCCGACCATTTCTGTACAGTCTGTACATAAATTCAGGAGCTGACCATGCCAGACACCCCGCAATACGGGCTTGAGCAAGCCCGCGCTCAGTTGCCGCTCATCGCCTCGGAGGCGGTGGCGGGTTACACCAGTGTGATCACGCGCCACGGCAAGCCGGTGGCGGTGGTGGTGCCGGTGGCGCAGTGGCGCGAGCAACAAGCCCGCGCTGTGCGGCAAAGCGGCGTGTTGGCTTTGCGGGGCACGGGGCGCGGCTTGTGGCCGAAGGGTGCTTCGGCCACGGTGGCGCAACTGCGCGACGAGTGGGCCTGACCGGTGGGGGCCCGAGCGCGTGCTTCCGCGGCCTTGTGGGGCGGCCTGACGCCAGGGGCGACGGTGCTCGTGGACACCGCGCCTTGGATTTACGTCTTGCAGGACCACGCCACCTTCGCGCCCCGTTTCATGGGCCTTTTTGAGGCCGCCGAGCGAGGGCAGGTCCAGCTGGCTTTGAGCACCATCACATTGGCCGAGGTCTT
>CAZNWS010000268.1:0-2502 GCA_964576495.1 uncultured Hydrogenophaga sp.
CACATCACCAATCATCCCGCGAGCGTGTTCGGCGCCTTGCGGCAATGGAAAAACGCATTTTGATGAACCACTACACCCCCTTGAGTCTTGTTTGCCGCAGCGTTGCCACACTGACCATGGCGTTGGTATTGTCCGCTTGTGCCACCCAACAAAGCGGCCTTAGCTCGCCCCCGTCGCTTGGCCAAGCAATGGCACCGGTTGTTGACCTGGCCCAGACTGGCGCACCCGTCAGCAAGCCAGCGCCTGCTGCCCAAGCGGCGCCCAAAGCCGCTGCATCCCCCGCTACTGCAGCAGTGCCCATCGCGCAACGAAACGAAGAGGTTGAGCCTGCACACCGTGAGGAAGCTCAAACGCGTGATTTATGGGATCGCATCCGACAAGGCATGGGCATGGCCGACCTGACCGGCCCCTTGGTTAAAAAGCGTGAAAACTGGTACGCCTCCCGGCCCGATTACATCCAGCGCATGACCGAGCGCTCGGGTCGTTATTTGTTTCACATCGTTGAAGAAATCGAACGACGCAACATGCCCATGGAGCTGGCCTTGCTGCCCTTCATCGAAAGCGCGTTCAACCCCGAGGCGGTCTCAAGTGCCCGAGCTGCGGGTATGTGGCAATTCATGCCGGCCACAGGCAAATCGTTTGACCTGAAGCAAAACGCGTTTCGCGATGAGCGTCGAGATGTTTTGGCTTCGACAGAAGCCGCATTGGACTATTTGCAACAACTGCACGACCGTTTTGGCGACTGGCATTTGGCCTTGGCGGCCTACAACTGGGGCCAAGGCAATGTCAACCGCGCCATCACCCGCAACCTGCGGGCAAAACGCCCGACGGGTTACACCGACCTCAAGATGCCCCGGGAAACACAGGACTATGTGCCCAAACTGCAAGCGGTGAAGAACATCGTCATGCGGCCCGATGCATTCGGCGTCACCCTGCCAGAAATCGACAACCACCCATTTTTCAACACGGTCACGATTGAACGTGACATGGACGTGAGCGTCATCGCACTCCTGGCCGACATCGAAGAAGCCGAGTTTCGCGCCCTCAACCCCGCCCACAAGCGCCCAGTCGTCTTGGCTGCGGCCACGCCTCAAATCTTGTTACCTTGGGACAACGCGGCGATTTTCCAAACCAACCTGGCCAACTACGACGGCCCCTTGGCGTCTTGGACCACATGGACCGTGCCCAGCACGATGACCGTGACACAAGCCGCAGGCCAACTCAAGCTCAGCGAAAACACCTTGCGATCGGTCAACCAAATACCGCCTCGCATGCGCATCGTGGCCGGTTCGAGTTTGTTGGTACCACGCAGTGAGCACCACACCAAGGACGTGCCCGAGCATGTGGCTACCCAAGGCCGTTTGGATCTGCAAGCCGAGATTCGAATGCGCCGAATCACGGTATTGGCTCGACCGGGAGAAACCCTGGAACGCCTGGCCAAAAGGCACCGCGCCGACCCGAAAGTCGCGGCCTTGATGAACAAGCTTCCGGTCAACGCCAAGCTCAAAAAGAAACAACGCGTAGCCTTGCTGGTCCCCGTCAAAACCAGCACCGCAAAAGCCAAGCCCAAGTCCAAGACCAACAAAAAGCCGGTTCACACCACCCGCAAAAAAACCAAACAAACGGTGGCCAGCAGCAAGAACCGCTGAGCTTGACGTTCAGCGGCGATCCACCAAGGCATGGGCGATCGTGCCCAAATCCACGTATTCCAGCTCGCTGCCGACCGGCACGCCTCTGGCCAAGCGTGTGACAGCGATGCCCCGCTGTTTGAGGCCTTGGGTGATGACGTGGGCGGTGGTCTCGCCTTCGGCGGTGAAGTTGGTGGCCAAAATCACTTCCCGAATCTCGGCTTGGCCCTGCGCATCCAAACGATCGACCCGATCGAACAAGGCTTTCATCCCGATGTCTTTGGGGCCCACCCCATCGAGTGGGCTGAGTTTGCCCATCAACACAAAAAACAAACCCTTATAGGCGCCGGTACGCTCCAGGGCATCTTGGTCCGCCGGTGTTTCGACCACACACAGCAGACTGCGATCGCGCTGAGGGTTCAGGCAAGTCGGGCACACCAGGTCCTCGGTGAAGGTGTGGCATTGCTCGCAATGCCCCACGCGATCAACCGCGACTTTGAGCGCCAAGGACAAACGTTGGGCTGCGGCACGATCGTGCTGCAACAGGTGAAACGCCATGCGCTGAGCGGACTTCACCCCCACACCGGGTAGCCCTTTGAGGGCATCCACCAGTGACGCCAAGGCGTGCGCTTGCGCCATCAGAAGGGCAGCTTCATGCCACCGGGCAAACCGGGCATGCCCGCGGTAACCTTGCCCAAGCGGGCTTGCGAGGTTTCCTCTACCTTGCGCACCGCGTCGTTGATGGCCGCGGCCACCAAATCTTCGACCATCTCTTTGTCGTCGCTCATGAGCGAGGGATCGAGGGTGATGCGGCGGACTTGGTGTTTGCAGGTCATCAAAACCTTGACCATGCCCGAGCCCGATTCGCCCGTGA
>CAZNWS010000269.1:0-2475 GCA_964576495.1 uncultured Hydrogenophaga sp.
CGCCCGCTTGGCGCGGGTGGTGTTTGGTGCCAGCGACCCACGCACCGGCTCGGCCGGCTCGGTCATCGACCTGTTCGCGCAGCCCCAGCTCAACCACCACACCCAAGTCACGCGCGGCGTGTGCGCCGAGGCCTCGGCGCAGTTGCTCAAAGACTTTTTCAAACCTCGCCGCAGCAACCTCGACCCCTTGCGAGAGGACGCCCTGCGCTGCGATCGTGCGACCGTGCCCTTGATCGATTGGCCTGAGGCTTGGAGCCAGTTCTGGCGAGACTTGCCCAGCGCGGCAGGTTGGCGTGTGCACGCCTTGGGTCAAGCCAGTGGTGCTGCGGTGCACACCATCGCCTTGCACGGGCCCGACACCTGGTCGGCGATCTACCGAGATGCGGTGACCCAAGACGCCGGGGTATTGGCGCTGGACTTGCTGGGTTTTGGCTTGAGCGACAAGCCCAAAAAAGCCGCGCAGCACAACCTGGCTTGGCACGCCGCGGTGCTCGACGATTGGTTGCAAACGCTCAACACCACGGATACGCTGCGCTGGTGGTTGCCGCCCGAGATGGCGCCGTGGTGGGCGCAGCTACAGGCTTTGCGCCACGAGCAAGGTCTCCCAACGTGGCAGAGCGAGTTGCCACCCAACAGTGCCTTGGCGGCTTGGTCGCGCACTTGGACCGATGCGCCTTACCCCGACAAGGGGCATCGCTTGGCCAGCAGCCTCTGGCCCCGCTGAACAGATTGTGTTTTCGCCGACAATCGGCGCATGGCACACATCTACGTTTATTCCCCTTCCGGCGCGGTGCGCGACACCGCGGGTTTTCGCCGCGGCCTCAAGCGCTTGCGCGCCCAAGGCCATGAGGTGGAGGTCGATCCCTCGGCCTTGACCAGCTTCGAGCGATTTGCTGGAGACGACGCCACCCGCTTGGCCGCCGTGGCACGTGCTGCGGCCAGCGGTGCCGATGTGGCGCTGATTTCACGGGGCGGTTACGGCCTCACCCGTTTGTTGCCCCAGCTGCCTTACAAGGCCATGGCGCGCGCGGTGGAGCAGGGCACGCAGTTTGTGGGCTTGAGCGATTTCACGGCTTTGCAGCTCGCGCTCATGGCTAAAACCGGTGCGCACAGCTGGCAAGGCCCCGCGCTGATCGCCGACTTTGGCACAGTGGACGAGCCCGACGACATCATGCAAGCCTGCTTCGACGATTTGCTGCTCGAACAAGGCGAGGGCGTCGGTTGGCGTTTGCCCAAAAATGAAGAGGGCGAGCTGCGCATCAGCAACGCCAAGCTTTGGGGCGGCAACCTCAGCGTGTTGGTGTCTTTGTTGGGCACGCCGTACTTCCCGAAGGTCAAGGGCGGCGTTTTGTTCTTGGAGGACGTGGCCGAACACCCTTACCGCATCGAGCGCATGCTCACGCAGCTGCTGCATGCCGGGGTGTTGGCGCAGCAAAAGGCCATCGTTTTGGGGGCATTCACCGAATACAAAACCGTGCCCCACGACCGGGGCTTCAAGCTCGCCAGCGTGGTGCAGTGGTTGCGCAGCCAAGTGAAGACGCCCATCTTGAGCGCTTTGCCCTGCGGCCATGTGCCGACCAAGGTCTTGCTGCCCGTGGGCGCAAAGGTAGACCTGATCCAAGAAGGCCGCGACGCCTTGATGGTCTGGGGCCACCTTTGAGCGGCTTTATTTCAGGTTGCCACTGAGGAACTGGGCCAAGCGTTCACTCTTGGGCTGCGTGAGCACCTCTGCGGGCACGCCTTGCTCTTCAATCAGCCCTTGGTGCAAAAAGATCAGGTGCGAAGCCACTTCGCGCGCAAAGCCCATTTCGTGGGTGACCACCACCATCGTGCGGCCTTCTTCGGCCAAGAGCTTCATGACTCGCAAGACCTCACCGACCAACTCGGGGTCCAGGGCGCTGGTGGGCTCATCGAACAGCATCACGGCCGGCTCCACAGCCAAGGCCCGGGCAATGGCCACGCGCTGTTGTTGGCCGCCACTCATGTGAGCGGGATAACGGTCCTCGACACCGCGCAAGCCCACCCGATCCAAGTACCGTCGGGCGGTCTCCACCGCTTGGTCCTTGGGCACGCCCAAGACGTGAACCGGCGCTTCGATGATGTTCTCTAGCACCGTCATGTGGGCCCATAGGTTGAAGTGTTGGAACACCATCGCCAGTTGGGTGCGCAGGCGCTGCAATTGCTCGGCGCGCACCGCGTGTAGCTCGCCGTGTTTGTCGGCTTTGAGTTCCAAGGATTCGCCGGCCAGGGTGATTTGGCCTTGGTTGGGTTTTTCCAGCAAGTTGATGCAACGCAGCAGTGTGCTTTTGCCCGAGCCCGAGCTGCCAATGAGGCTGATCACATCACCGGCATGGGCTTGCAAAGAAACGCCTTTGAGCACCTCGTTGCTGCCGTAGCGCTTGTGGATGTTGTCGACTTGAAGCAGGAGCGTGCGCGGAGAGGAGGGTGCGTTCATGGTGACAACTTCGAAGGTTC
>CAZNWS010000270.1:0-2456 GCA_964576495.1 uncultured Hydrogenophaga sp.
GGCGAGGGCGTCGGTGGCCATGCGCGGGCCCAGGTCGGACCCGCCGATGCCGATGTTCACCACATCGGTGAAAGCCGAGCCGGTGCTGCTCTTGACGGCGCCGCTGCGCACGCGCTCGGCAAAGTCGCACACGCGCGAGAGTTCGTCCTGAACCAAGCGCTGGATGTCGCTGCCCCACGGGGCAGCTGCACCGCTGGCCTCGGGTGCGCCGCGTAAAGCCACGTGCAACACCGCGCGGTCTTCGCTGGTGTTGATGGCTTGACCGCTGAACATGGCGTCGCGCTGCGCCGCCACTTGGGCTTCGCGGGCCAGTGCTTGCAAGGCATCCCATACCTCACCGTCCAAGGCTTGGCGGCTGTAGTCCAATTCAATGCCGGTGCCCTGGGCGGCTGCGCGCATGGCCGAACGCTCGGTGGCTTGCAGGCGTTCGCGCAAATGGGGCTGGGGCTGCGCGGCGAGTTGGGCCAGTTGGCGCCAAGCGGGCAGTTGGGTCGGCGATGGGTGGTGTGTGGCGGTCATGGATGGGGGTGTTCAGCGTTGGGCGATGGTGTTGGCTTGGCGGGCGAGCTCGGTGATGCGGCTCCATTGGCCTTGAGCTTGCAGCTCGGGCGGGGTGAGCCAAGAGCCACCGGCCATGGCGACGTTGGGCAGTTGCAGAAAATCGGCCAGGTTGTCCACGCTCACCCCCCCGGTGGGGCAAAACTGCACATCGGGCAGCGGCGCACCCAAGGCCTTGAGCATGCCCATGCCACCGGCTTGTGAGGCGGGGAACAGCTTCATGAGCGTGAAGCCTTGGTCGCGCGCGCGCATCACTTCACCGGGCGTCATCACGCCGGGCACAAAAGGCAGACGTGCGTCTTGCACGGCTTGTACCAAGGCATCGGTACAGCCGGGCGACAGCGCAAAGCTTGCACCAGCGTCGATCACGCGCTGCACGTCTTCCACGCGGGTGACGGTGCCCGCGCCCACATGCATGGCCGGTACGGCTTTGGCCACGGCGGCCATGGCGGCCAGTGCGGCTTCGGAACGCAAGGTGATTTCCATCACGTCGATGCCGCCCTCGAGCAGTGCATGGGCCAAGGGCACGGCGTGCGCCACATCGTGGATGACGATGACGGGCACCACGCGGGAGGCGAACGCGGGACGGGTGAAACAGGTGGTCATGGTGGAGGGTTTTATGCGTTGAACAAAGGCGAGGCGCCGGTTTCGGCGGTGCTGGCGTGTTGGCGGAACAGGCCAAAGAGCTCACGGCCGGTGCCGTGGGCGTTGTAGCTGAGGTCGGGGTGGTGCACGGTGCGCTTGGCCCAAGTGGCCTCGTCGATCTCAACCTGCAAGATGCCGCGCTCGCAGTCCAGGGTGATCATGTCACCGTCTTGTACGCGTGCGATCGGTCCATCGGCCAAGGCCTCGGGGCTCAAGTGAATGGCTGCCGGTACTTTTCCCGACGCGCCGGACATGCGCCCGTCGGTGACCAAAGCCACTTTGAAGCCCTTGTCTTGCAACACCGCCAACGGTGGCGTGAGCTTGTGCAACTCGGGCATGCCGTTGGCGCGTGGGCCTTGGTAGCGCACCACAGCGATGAAGTCGCGCTCGAGCTCGCCCGCGTTGAACAGGGCCAGCAGGTCTTGTTGGTCGCTGACCACCACGGCGGGGGCGCGCACCACCCGGTGCTCGGGTTTGACAGCCGAGACCTTGACCACGCTGCGGCCCAAATTGCCTTGCAGCAAACGCAGACCACCGTCGGCGCTGAAAGGTTCTGCCACCGGGCGCAAGACCTGGAGGTCACCGCTGTGGGTGGGTGCATCGCGCCAAGCCAAAACCCCTTGGTCGAGCCAAGGCTCTTGGGTGTAGGCCTGCAGGCCTTGGCCCATGACGGTGGCCACGTCGGTGTGCATCAAGCCGTTGTTCATCAACTCGCGCATCAAAAACCCCATGCCACCAGCGGCGTGGAAGTGGTTCACATCGGCGCTGCCGTTGGGGTAGACACGCGACAGCAGCGGCACCGCAGCCGAGAGTTCGGCGAAGTCGTCCCAGTCGATGAGCACGCCTGCGGCACGGGCCATGGCCACCAAGTGGATGGTGTGGTTGGTGGAGCCGCCGGTGGACAAGAGGCCCACGATGCCGTTGACCACGGTTTTTTCGCTCACGATGTCGGCCATGCAAACCGCCGCTTGTCCGGTACGACCCGTGTTGGCCAGAGCTTGGGCCAAAGCGGCTTCGGTGAGGGCTTGACGCAACTCGGTGCCGGGGTTGACAAATGACGATCCAGGCAGGTGCAGGCCCATGATCTCCATGAGCATTTGGTTGCTGTTGGCCGTGCCGTAGAAGGTGCAGGTGCCGGGGCTGTGGTAGGCCTGCGCTTCGGACTCGAGCAGCGCTTCGCGCCCGACCAAGCCCTGGGCGTACTGCTGGCGCACCTTGGCTTTGGCGTCGTTGGACAGGCCGCTGGTCATGGG
>CAZNWS010000271.1:0-2449 GCA_964576495.1 uncultured Hydrogenophaga sp.
CACAGGCCAGCCAGGTCGCGGCGATCTCCAGCGTCGAGCGTTGCACGCGCGCAGGGTCCCCCACTTTGATGAGGGCGTGGTAGTCGGCCAAAAAGTAAAAGCTTTCCACACCGCTCAAGCGGCTGGCGCGTACCGTGGGCCGGATGGCGCCCACGTAATTGCCCAAGTGGGGCGTGCCGGAGGTGGTGATGCCAGTGAGAACGCGGGTGGTGGTCATGAACAAATCATCCAACTAAAAACAAAGCAAAAAATTCAGAGCAAGGCGCGCAAGGGCCAGAGCACGGATTCGATGCTCCAGTGCGTCCAAGCCATCAGCGGGCGCAACCACAGGCCGCCGACCACACCGGTCAGCACCAAGGCCATGACGATGAAAAAGCCGTAGGGCTCCAGGCGCGAGACGGCGATGGCCAAGCGCATGGGCAACAAGCCCACCAAGATGCGCCCGCCATCGAGTGGCGGCAGGGGAAACAGGTTGAAGGCGAACATCACCAGGTTGACGAGCACGCCGGCTTGGGCCATCTGGACAAAAAACGCCTCGGGTTCGGCTTGGGCATTGAGCACCAACCAAAGCGCGGCCCAACACAAGGCTTGCCCCCAATTGCTGGCGGGACCAGCCAAAGCCACCCACACCATGTCGCGCTTGGGGTTGTGCAGGCGCGAGAAATTCACTGGCACGGGTTTGGCGTACCCAAACAAAAACGCACCGGAAGTGGCGAAATACAACAACAAGGGCATGGCGATCGTGCCCAGCGGGTCGATGTGGCGCAGCGGGTTGAGGGAGATGCGGCCCAAACGCTGCGCGGTGTTGTCGCCCCAATGCAAAGCGGCGTAGCCGTGGGCGGCCTCGTGCAAGGTGATGGCCAAGAGCACCGGCAAGGCGTACACCGTGACGGTGGTGATGATGTGTGCGATGTCCATATGGTTCATAGCCCCAAGGCTGCCAAGGGGCCGCGACCGGTGCGCAGCACCTCGGGATCGTCACCATCACCCATCGGCGTGAGGTCAATGACCGTGGTCGGTTCGGCATGGCAAGCGCCGGCATCGATGACGGCGGCCAAGTCGTGCTCGAAGCACTCACGAATCGCTTCGGCGTCGTTCATGGGCTCGGTCTCATCGGGCGCGATCAGCGTGGTGGCCAAGAGCGGCGCGCCGTGCAGTTCCAGCAAGGCCTGCAAGGTGGTGTGCTCGGGCACGCGCAGGCCAATGGTTTTGCGCGCCGGGTGGCTGACGCGTCGCGGTACTTCTTTGCTGGCCTCCAAGATGAAGGTGTACGCACCGGGGGTGGCCAGCTTGAGCAGGCGGAATTGTCGGTTGTCCACACGGGCATAGTTGGCCAGTTCGCTGAGGTCTCGGCACAAGAGCGTGAGGTGGTGTTTGTCGTCCACACCCCGGATGCGGCGCAGGCGCTCGGCCGCGGCCTTGTCGTCCAAGTGGCAGACCAGGGCGTAACTCGAGTCGGTGGGCACGGCCAAAATGCCGCCCTGCTGCAAGGCCGTCACGGCTTGCTTGAGCAAACGCGCTTGGGGGTTGTCGGGGTGAACTTGGAAAAACTGCGCCATGCGCCTATTGTCGCCGCAAGGCGGCGGCGCACCGATCTTCAGTGGTGGATGCGGTCTTGCAAGGCTTCCCAGACGGGCGTGACCTGGCCGGGCAAGTCGGGCAGTTGGCCCAAATCGGTGTGGCTTTCTTCGGGGCTGTGAAAGTCGCTGCCGCGCGAGGCCAGCAAACCAAATTCGCGGCAAAAGTCGGTGTACTTGACCACGTCAGCGGGGCCGTGGGCACCGGTCACCACCTCCACCCCGCGGCCGCCGTGGGCCTTGAATTCGGTGAACAGGGCGAACTCTTCGTTGGCGGTGAATTTGTAGCGCCCAGGGTGGGCGATGATGGCCATGCCGCCCGAGCGGGTAATCCAGCCCACCGCGTCGGACAGCGTGGCCCAGCGGTGCGGCACATAACCGGGCTTGCCGTCGTTGATGTACTTGCGAAACACCTCATTGGTGTCTTTGCACACGCCGGTCTCGACAAGAAAACGAGCGAAGTGGGTGCGCGAAATCAACTCGGGGTTGCCGGCGTATTGCAACGCGCCCTCAAACGCCCCTTTGATGCCCACTTGCGCCAAGCCCTTGGCCATGTCGCGGGCCCGTTGTTCGCGCCCGCCCCGCGTGGCGTGCAAGCCCGCGAACAACTCGGGGTTGTCGTGGTCCATGCCCAAGCCCACGATGTGCACGGTGACATTCAAAAACGTGACCGAGATTTCGGTGCCAGTGAGGTAGGGCAGTCCCACCGCACGGGCGGCGGCAATGGCACGCGCTTGACCGCCGATTTCATCGTGGTCCGTCATGGCCCACAACTCCACGCCGTTGCCCTTGGCGCGCTCGGCCAAGGCCTCGGGCGTGAGCGTGCCATCGGACACGACAGAGTGGCAATGCAAGTCGGCGTTGGTCAGCGA
>CAZNWS010000272.1:0-2447 GCA_964576495.1 uncultured Hydrogenophaga sp.
CCCAAGAAATAAAAACTTTTGCCGGGCAGGGCGGTGTCGGTCAGGCCGCGTTTTTCGGCTATCGCGGCGAAGGCCAAGAAGCTGCTGCCGGTACCGATGAAGCTGGCCAAGAGCACGGCCGTGGGCAGGGCGTTGTTCGTGGGGTCGGCCACGGCAAAGCCCAGGGGAATCGCGGCGTAAAACAAAAAGTCCAGCGCGATGTCCAAGAAGCCGCCGGCGTCGGTGGGCTGCGTCAGGCGTGCCACGCTGCCGTCCAAACCGTCGAGCCAACGCGAGACCAGCAGCAAGACCAAGCCCACCCCAAAGGCCTGCCAGGCGATGGCCATTGCGGCGACGATGCCGATGGCAAAGCCCAGCCAGGTGAGCGCGTCGGCGCTGATACCGGCGCGCACCAAGCCGCGCGCGGTGGTGTTCAAGACGGGGCGCAGTATCGTTTGGGCGCGGCGGTCAAACATGGGGGCTCTCCAGTTGCACGACGCGGCTCGCGTCGGCGATGTCTTCGCGGTCGTGGGTCACCAGCACCACGGGAATGGCGCGTTGGCGCAGGTGCGCAAACACCCAAGGCCGCAGTTGCTGGCGCAGCCCGGCGTCGAGTTGGGAAAACGGCTCGTCCAAGAGCAAGGCTTGCGGTTCGGCCAAGAGGGCGCGCATGAGCGCCACGCGGGCGCGTTGACCGCCTGAGAGCGTGGACGGATCGCGCTCGCCCAAGCCGCTGAGCTCGGCTTCGTGCAAGGCCCGTTGCACCCGCGCGCGGCGCTCGGCCAGCGGCGCGTGCTGCGGCACGGCGAACAAGAGGTTTTCGGCCACCGTCATGTGCGCGAACAGCAGCGCGTCTTGGAACACCAAGCCCACGCCGCGTTGGTGGGTGGGGGTGTGGCCGATGTCGCGGCCATTGAGCTGCACACGGCCCACAAAGGCCAGCGGGCTCAAGCCTTCCGCCACGTGGTCCAATGTGCCGGCCACGGCGGCCAGCACCGAGCTTTTGCCGCAGCCGCTGGGGCCCATCAGCGTGAGGATCTCGCCGGGCGGTACCTGCCAATGCCGATCGCGCAGCAGCGGCGCGGCCTCGGGGCCCAAGCGTTCGATGTCGATCTGCAGTCCGGTGTTCATGTGCGGTCTCTCTGAATGTTCATCTTCTCAAATCGGCGCGGGCGGCCCAGCCCACTGGCCACACCAAACGCGATCCAAGGCAACACCATTTGCAGCGCGGCGTAAGCGCTCATGAGCGAGCGTTGCCCGCCCGAGGCCAAGGTCACGGCCTCGGTGGTGACGGTGGCCCAACGCCCCGCGCCCACGAACAGCGTGGGCAGGTACTGCGCCACGCTGACCGCAAAGCCCACCGCCCACGCCGAGGCCAAAGCGCGTTTGAGCAGCGGCCACTTCACGCGCCAGCGGTGTACCCAAGGGCCGTGGCCCAAGCTGGCCACCACCGCGGCTTGGCGCGGGTCGACCGCGTGCACCGCCGGTGCCCAAGCCAACCACACATAGGGCAAGACCATGAGGGCGTGTGCGCCCACCACGCCCCACCACTGGCCTTCCAAGCGCCACTGCAAGGCCACGCTGTACAAGCCCACGACCCACCACACGCTGGGCACTACCATGGGCAAGAGCAGCGCGGGCTGCGCCCAGGTTTGCCAACGCCGGGGCGCCCATTCGGACCACGCCAGCGCCCACACCACACACAGGCTGCTCGCGGTCACAGCCATGCCCACGGTGTGGAACACCGTTGGCGCACTGGCCCACACCGAGGCCCAAGCCGCGCCCGTCCACAGGCTGGGCCACAGGTCGGGAAAGGGCCACACGCCCGACACACTGCCCACCAGCAAAGCCCACCACACGGCGAGGTAAGCCAGCACCCCAACGCCACCCCAACCCACCCCCCAACGCAGCGAAGCGCCGAGCGACAGCGAGATCCACGCCCCGGTGGCGCGCACCCACAGGGTTTGCTGCACCACCCGCAGCCCGCTCAAGCCGGCCAGCACGCCCACGCTGGCGGTCAAGAGCGCGGCGGCGGCCACGCCTTGCGCTTGGATGGCGGTGTCGGCGTCGCCCAACCATTGCCAGGCGAGCACCGACAAGGTCGGTGGCGCGGCCGGGCCGATGATCAGCGCCATGTCGACCACCGTCAGGCCATAGGCCAACACCGCCAGCGAGGGCCAGCGCAAACGCAGCGCCAGATCGGGCCAGACGATCTGCGCAAACGCGGTGGCGGGCGTGTGCCCCAAGGTTTGTGCCAGCGCCAGTTCGGCTTGCCAGCGGCGGCGCAGGTCTTCGCGTTGCAGCTGCGTGGCCGCGACCCACAACAAAAACGGCACCTCTTTGAGCCACAAGGCCAAGATCAGGCCCAAGCCCCAAGGGTCTTGCGTGGTGAACCACGGCGGCGGCGATTCAAAACCGGTGAGGCCCGGCGAGACCAGGCGCAGCGCCCAGCCGCTGGGCGATAGCCA
>CAZNWS010000273.1:0-2437 GCA_964576495.1 uncultured Hydrogenophaga sp.
AGCCCGAAATCTTGTCGATGGTTTGTGCGCTCATGACGTTGAAGCCGAACCAGCCCACACACAAGATCCAGGCACCCAACGCCAAGAAGGGGATGTTTGAGGGCGGGTGGGCCGAGATGCCGCCGTCTTTGCGGTAGCGGTTGGCGCGCGCGCCCAACAAAACCACGGCAGGCAAGGCGATCCAGCCGCCCACGGCGTGCACCACCACGGAGCCCGCAAAGTCGTGGAATTCGTGACCGGTGAGCTCCGCGATCCAAGCCTGCATGCCCCAGCGCTGGTTCCACACCGCACCTTCAAACAAGGGGTAGATCAGGCCGACGATGACGGCCGTGGCCATGAGTTGGGGCCAGAACTTCGCGCGTTCGGCAATGCCGCCCGAGATGATGGCCGGGATGGCCGCGGCGAAGGTCAGCAAGAAAAAGAACTTCACCAAGCCGTAGCCGTTGAGCGCCGAGAGTTCGCTGGCCGAGACCATAAAGCCGCTCCCGTAGGCCACCGCGTAGCCGACCAAAAAGTACACGACCGTGGAGACCGAAAAGTCCACCAGGATCTTCACCAAGGCGTTGACCTGGTTTTTCTTGCGCACAGTGCCCAATTCCAGAAACGCAAAACCAGCGTGCATGGCCAAAACCATGATGCCGCCCAACAAAATAAACAGTGCATTCACGCCCTGTTGCAGTGCATCCATACGTATCTCCGGGTAAAAAATGCCCGATTTCGGTGCAAAAGTAGACCGAAATCGGGTTCAGCACCAACCTGAAGCAAAAAATGCGCCGTGATGGAATCAGCGGCTGGGCGGCATGGGCATGTGCGCACCGTATTGGTTTGCGAGTTGCCCCTCGGCGTTTTCCAGCATGAAATACCGAAAGGCTTCGGCCGCGGGTGAGAGCATTTTGGACAAGGTGTGCACCACGTTCCAAGCCCGCACGATGGGGGTGCCTTCGACGTCCAGCACGGCGATCAAACCGTGCTCGAGCTCTAAGCCCAGGGTGTGCAGCGACAAAAAGCTCAGGCCCATGCCGGCCATGACGGCTTGTTTGATGGTTTCGTTGCTCGTCATCTCCATGACCACGCGGGGCTCGAACCGGTGGGTACTCAAAAATTTCTCCATGGCGGCCCGCGTGCCTGAGCCGCGCTCTCGAACGATGAAGCTGTAGGGCCTCAAGTTGTCGATGGAGGGGTGCCCAACCTTGAGCAAGGGGTGGTCGGTGGGGGCGACAAACACATGGGGGTGTGCAGCAAAGGGTTCGGCGCGGGTGGCCAGTTCGGTGGGTGGGCGGCCCATGACGGCAATGTCCACCTCGTTGCCTTGGAGCATTTGCACCAACTGTTCGCGGTTGCCCACCACCAGCTTGATTTCGATGCCACTGTGCTCTTGCCGGAACTGCGCCAACAGGCGCGGTAAAAAATATTTGGCTGTGCTGACCATGCCGATGGTCAGGTTACCGACCTCCAAGCGTTGCAGACGGGCGGCGGCGTCTTCGGCGTCTTTGAGGGTGGCGAGCATTTTTCGGGCATGGACCAAGATGTATTCGCCAGCGGTGGTGAGCGACACCTGCCGGCCTTGGCGATCGAACAGCGGCAAGCCCACATGGCCCTCCAACTCTTTGATTTGCATGGTCACTGCCGGTGGCGTGAGGTGCAAAGCCTCGGCCGCACGGGCAAAGCTGAGGTGTTTGGCCACCTCGGCGAACACCCTGAGTTGGCGAAAAGTGGCGTTCTTCATTCAGTAATACCTTAACTTAATTGCAATTAATTGTGAATTTACCTTATTTAAGCCGGTTCTTATAGTGCATGCATGGTCACACAAGTGGCGAGTTTTTAGGAGATGGCGATGCTCAAGGCTTTGATTTTTGATGTGGACGGCACCCTGGCCGACACCGAGCACACCCACCTCAAAGCCTTCAACCAGGCTTTTGCGCAAGAGGGTTTGGACTGGCACTGGAGCGAGGCGGAGTACACCGAATTACTCAACATTTCGGGCGGTAAAGAACGGATGCTGCACCACTGGCGTCAAGTGGAGCCCAACATGAAAGAGCTTCAAGCGGGGGCCATTGCCGAGACGATCGACCGCTTGCACCAGGTCAAGACCGCGTTTTACGAAGAAGCGGTGCGCAACGGTGAGGTCAGCTTGCGTCCCGGCGTGCTGGCGTTGATACAAGAGGCCCGCGAGCAAGGCCTGCAACTGGCGATCGCGACCACCACCTCGCCGGCCAACATCGCTGCTTTGTTGACGGCCGCCATTGGCCCCGACTGGCGCACCCATTTCTTGGCGGTGGGCGATGCCTCATCGTCACCCATCAAAAAACCCGACCCCCAGGTGTACCGACAAGTGTTGGGTGACATGGGATTTGAGGCCAGGGAATGTTTGGCCTTTGAAGACTCGTCCAACGGCTTGCGCGCCGCCAACGCAGCCGGTTTGAAAACCGTCATTACC
>CAZNWS010000274.1:0-1407 GCA_964576495.1 uncultured Hydrogenophaga sp.
GGTTGCGGCTGGAATAGTAGTAACGCAAGGGGTTGTGCTGGACCACCCAGCCTTTACGCACAGCCCAAGCTTGGCCGTCTTCACCGATGCGGTGGTGCAGGTGCGCGTGGTCGGTGCCCAGCAAACGGTATCCCTTGGCGCGTGCTCGGAAACACCACTCCAGATCGACGTTGTCGATGAAGTAATCGCTGCGCATAGGGCCAATGGCATCCAAGTGTTGCAAGTCGATCAAGGCGCCAGAGGTGATTAAAAATGCGGCTTCCCACAGCGCAGGCTCGTTTTGCACCGGGGTTTCAACGCGTTCAAGCAAGCGGGCAAAGGTTCTGAACGGGAAGCGATGGCCCGTCCGTGGGTCTTGCAAGCGAGGGCCGAGCGCGGCCAAGGGGGTGCCATTCAGGGCTGTGGCACTTGTCCAAGCTTCAAGCATGCGCGAAACAAAGTCAGGATCGATGCCACTGTCCTGATCGAACAAAAAGGCCAATCTGTACCCCGCCGATTGGGCCGATGCCAAAGCCATGTTGAGGGCTTGGGCTTGTCCTACGTTGCAGTCCAAGAATGAGCTGCCTTGGCAGTGCACCAGTGATGTCAGCTCATGGTGCAGGGCAGGGGCGTTGTCGGAATGGTTGTCAACGACCCAAAAATCACACCCACTGTCGTTGAGCTGTTTTAAAAGCTGACGAAGGATGGGGATGTCGGGTTGGTAGGTGACAACGATGGCGCAAACAGCAGGAATCATGAGAAATTACTTGGCCACCCATTGTTCGGTCGTTTGGGGGGCATAGCCACTGACCAAACGGGCGAGCAGTTCGCGCAGACTCGGGTTGTCTTGCCGTTGGAGGGTCGAGATGAGGTTTTGTATTTCGATCAGCAACGTAGGCCAAGGCAAAAAGTCTTCTTGTGCCTGCATGATGCGCGGGTGCTGGGTGGGTTTGGGGTTGTCGCCGATGAGCAGCTCTTCGTAAAGCTTTTCACCGGGACGCAAGCCAATGATTTCGATCTCGATGTCGCCTTCGGGGTTTTCTGCGTTGCAGAGGCTCAGGCCTGAGAGCTCGACCATGCGAGAAGCCAAGTCGATGATGCGCACGGGCTCACCCATGTCGAGCACAAACACTTCGCCGCCTTTGGCCATGGCCCCGGCTTGAATGACCAATTGAGCGGCCTCGGGGATGGACATGAAGTAGCGGGTGATGTCGGGGTGGGTAAGGGTAATGGGGCCGCCGTCTCGGATTTGTTGGCGAAACTTGGGCACCACCGAGCCCGAAGAGCCCAACACATTGCCAAAGCGCACCATCGAAAAGCGCGTGGTGTGCCCACCCTTGGCCGCCAGGGCTTGCAGCACCATTTCTGCCAAGCGCTTGCTAGCCCCCATAACGTTGGTGGGGCGCACGGCTTTGTCGGTGCTGATGA
>CAZNWS010000274.1:1417-2436 GCA_964576495.1 uncultured Hydrogenophaga sp.
TCGCTCACGCCGGTTTGGGCTGCGGCTTGAGCGGTGTTGAGGGTGCCCAAGGTGTTGTTCCAGATACCTTCGGCGGGGTTGTGCTCCACCAAGGGCACGTGCTTGTAGGCCGCAGCGTGGTAAACCGTTTCGGGTCGGTGCTCCAACAACACCTGTTCTAGCCGATCGCGGTCGCGCACCGAGCCCAGCACCGGTAAACAGGGAACCCCCGCGTCTTGGGCACGCAGCGACAACTCTTCGTTGAGCGCGTACAAGGCGTACTCATTGATTTCGAACATGACCAAACGCTTAGGCCCCAAAGCCAAAATTTGGCGACACAACTCGCTGCCTATGGAGCCTCCAGCGCCGGTCACCAGCACCACCTTGTCGGTGATGTTGCGGCTGAGCAAGATGTGGTTGGGGTTGACGGGGTCGCGGCCCAAAAGTTCGTCCACGTCCAATTCGCGGATGTCTGACAGCGTCACACGACCTTGGGCAATCTCGCTCAAGTCGGGCAGCGTGCGCACCTGCACGTGGGCTTGCTGAATTTGGTTGATGATCTCCAAGCGCCGCTGGCGGTTGGCCGATGGGATGGCCAAGAGCACGGTTTTGATTTCCAGCGACGGCACCAAAGCGGACAGGTCGGCGGGGTTGTAAATGTAGAGTCCATTGAGGATGTGGCCGTGCAAGCGGTCGTCATCGTCCAAAAAGCCCGCCACGCGCATGGAGTGATTGCTGGCCATGGCCATGGCCAGTTGGCGGCCTGCATTGCCCGCACCGTAAATCAGCACCTTGGGCAAGAGCAAGCCACGCGATTGGATGCGGTAGAGGTCGCCCAACCAGAACCGAGCCAGCAGGCGAGATGCCACCACCAACACCAACAACAAAATAGGTTGGATGATGCCCAGCGTGCGCGGCACACCCTGCATGCCGATGAAGGTGAACACCGTGGCGTAAATCGCCATGTAGTAGCCCATGGCCTTGAAGATCGCAGTCAAGGCCGCCAAGCCCGAGTAGCGGAAGATGGCCCGGTACAGGCC
>CAZNWS010000275.1:0-2431 GCA_964576495.1 uncultured Hydrogenophaga sp.
CATGTGCACACCCGCATCATGGCCTACAGCGCCAAATACGCCAGCGCCTTTTACGGCCCCTTCCGCGACGCGGTGGGCTCGGCCGCCAACCTGGGCAAGGCCGACAAAAAGGTCTATCAAATGGATCCTGGCAACAGCAACGAAGCGCTGCGCGAAGTGGCGCTGGACATCGCCGAAGGCGCCGACATGGTGATGGTCAAGCCCGGCATGCCGTATTTGGACATCGTGCGCCGCGTCAAAGACGAGTTCGGTGTGCCGACCTTTGCTTACCAAGTGAGCGGCGAATACGCCATGCTCAAAGCCGCCGCGCAAAACGGCTGGCTCGCGCACGACGCGGTGATGATGGAAAGCCTGCTGGCCTTCAAGCGCGCCGGGGCGGACGGCATCTTGACCTACTTCGCGCGCGACGCCGCGCGCTTGCTCAAGGGCTGAACTCAGCTCGCCAAATGGCGGGCCAAGAAATCCAAACGGTCTTGGCCCCAGAACAATTCGCCCTTGGCCACATAAGTGGGCGCGCCGAACACACCCGCGTCGATGGCGGCTTGGGTGTTGGCCGCATAACGTGCCTGCACATCCTCACCTTTGGACAGCGCCAACAAGTTCGCCGGCAAACTGCACTCATCGAGCAATTGCGCCAAAGTGGCCTCGTCGGCGATGTTGCGCTCTTGCACCCACACCGCCGCGCCAATGGCTCCGGTCAGGCGCATGGCATCCACCCAACCCTCTTGGGCATCGGTGGCCACGATCAGCTTGGCCGCAGGGTCGCCCGCCACGGGAAAGTGGGCCGGCTCGGGCTTGAGTGGCACCTTCAAGTACTGCGCAAAGCGGCGCAGTTCAGCCAATCGGTAAGCCTGGCGCTGCGGTGCGCGTTTGGGCAAGGGCAAGCCGCCCGAGACCGAGAACACCTGTCCCAAATCCACCGGCAAGACCCGCACCACCGCACCATGGGCTTGGGCCAAATCCGTCAAACGTTGATGCCCCAAAAATGTCCATGGACTGTTGGGGGCGAAAAAATAATCGATGGTGATCGACATGCGCAACTCCAATGTACCGAGGTGTCACACAATAGCACCTATGGATTTCAAACCCCTGATCACCTTGCTGGCCATCGTCAACCCCTTGGCGATCGTCCCGTTTTTCATCCACTACACCCAAGGCTTCACGAGCCTTCAACGCAAGCGCACGATCGGCATCGCCAGCCTCAGTGTGTTCATCGTGATCGCCGTCTGTGCCATCGTGGGTCTGGAGGTACTGGACTTTTTCAACATCTCGCTGGCGAGCTTTCAGGTCGGCGGTGGTTTGCTGCTCATGACCTCTGCCCTGGCCATGCTCAACGCACAACCGGCCGAAGCCCGCGCAACCCAAGGCGAAGTCAACGATGCGCACACCAAAACCTCGATCGCCGTGGTGCCGCTGACCATCCCGCTGCTGACCGGCCCGGCCACCATGTCCACCGTGGTGATTTACGCCGACCAAGCCAAAACGGTGGCGCAACACGGCGCTTTGATCGGCTACGGTGTGGTCATCGCTTTGGCCACCTGGTTGTGCTTCACCTTGGCCAAGCCGATTGCGCGGGTGTTGGGCCAAACCGGCATCAACGTCATGACCCGCCTCATGGGCCTGATCTTGGCCGCCTTGGCGGTTGAGGTGATGGCCGCGGGCTTGGTCAAACTCTTCCCCGCTTTGGCCTGATTCGTTGGAGCGCCGCATGCACACGAAGTGGACCGACTTGTCTTGGCAACACCCCATCGTCCAAGCCCCCATGGCCGGCTCACAAGGCAGCGCTTTGGCGCTGGCCGTCTGCCAAGCCGGTGGTATGGGCTCCTTGCCCGGCGCCATGCTCAGCCCCGAGGCCTTGAGCGCCGAGCTGAAGATCCTGCGTGAGCAAGCCAGAGGGCCTTGGAACGTCAACTTTTTTTGCCACACCCCGCCGCCGCCCGATGAGGCTGCGCAAGCGCGGTGGCGCGACACGCTGCACGCCTTCTACGAGGAAGCGGGCATTGATCCCCACCGCATTCCCGCAGGCCCGGGGCGTGTGCCGTTTTCACACGCCGTAGCCGACGTGGTCGAACCCTTCGCGCCGCCGGTGGTGAGTTTCCATTTCGGCTTGCCCGCGCCGGACCTGCTCGCGCGGGTCAAGGGCTGGGGCAGCCTGGTGATGTCCAGCGCCACCACAGTGGACGAGGCCCGCTGGCTGCAAGCCCATGGGGCCGATGCGATCATCGCGCAGGGCTTGGAGGCCGGCGGCCACCGGGGCCTGTTCTTGAGTGACGACCTGTCCACACAACTGGGCACCTTCGCCTTGCTGCCGCAGGTGGTGGCCGCTGTGGATGTGCCGGTGGTGGCCGCGGGCGGCATCGCCGATGCGGCGGGCGTGCGCGCCGCCATGGCCTTGGGCGCCCGCGCGGTGCAGGTCGGCACGGCCTATTTG
>CAZNWS010000276.1:0-1065 GCA_964576495.1 uncultured Hydrogenophaga sp.
GGGGTTGGCGGCTGCCAAGTCCAAGGGGCGATCAAGCGCCCAGCTTTTCCTTGATGCGGGCCGACTTGCCGCTGCGCTCGCGCAAGTAGTACAGCTTGGCGCGACGAACCGCACCACGGCGCTTGACCTCGATGCTGGCAATGCGGGGGCTGTACAGGGGGAACGTACGCTCCACGCCTTCACCGTTGGAGATCTTGCGCACGATGAAACTCGAGTTCAAGCCACGGTTGCGGCGGGCAATCACCACGCCTTCGTAAGCCTGCACACGCTTGCGGTTGCCTTCGACCACGTTGACGCTCACGATGACCGTGTCGCCAGGGGCAAAGGCTGGAATGGTTTTGTTCAAACGAGCAATTTCTTCTTGCTCAAGGGTTTGGATCAGGTTCATGAGAACTCCACACAATCTTTGCGTTCATGCCCGCTGCACTAGGGGCGGCATGGGGCGTGTAGCCTGGCCGCGGCGGGTAGAGGACCGAAAAGCCCTTGATTATAACCCTTTGCGCAAAAAGGCTTCGTCGTCGTCGCTCAGACGCCCAGCCGCCCGAGCCGCCTCGATGACATCGGGACGCCAACGCGCGGTGGTCGCCAAGCTTTGTTCGCGGCGGTGACGCGCGATGCGCTCGTGGTGACCCGAGAGCAAGGCCTCGGGCACCGCCTGACCTTGCCACACTTCCGGGCGGGTGTAGTGCGGACTGTCGAGCAAACCGTCGATGGCCGGGTTGAAACTGTCGAATTGGTGGCTGCCCTCGTCGTTGAGCACCCCCGGCTGCAGCCGCGCCACCGCATCGAGCAGCGCCATGGCCGCGATCTCGCCGCCCGACAGCACAAAATCGCCCAAGCTGATGTGGTGCGTGACGTGGCGATCGATGAAACGCTGGTCAATGCCCTCGTAACGGCCACACAGCAGCACCGCACCATCGCTGTCGGACCAAACTTGCACCGAGGCGTGGTCCAGTCGCGCACCGATGGGCGAAAACAGCACCACCGGACAGGGTTGTGCTTGTCGCTCTTGCCGAATCGCTTGCAAGCACCGCTCCAGCGGCTCGGCGAGCATCACCATGCCGG
>CAZNWS010000276.1:1075-2424 GCA_964576495.1 uncultured Hydrogenophaga sp.
TTTTTATCTTATCGTGTTTAGTCTTTTTATTTCTACCAGCATCTGTTTCCGCCGATACCAACTTCACAGTCAACGGTTTGACTGAGTACAAAGTCGATAAAGACGGAGTTACAAATGTTACAAATACACTAAGCATTGAAAACAATAATGCGAACAGTTCGGGGAAAAGGGTGATGACGTCAAAGCGCACAGACACGCTCAATAGTCGGGTTGCCAGTCGACGGTGATGCGCCGCTCGGCGGTGTTCACCTCGTCCACATAGGCGTTGACGAAGGGCACCAAACGCTCCAGCGTTTTGACCTCGCCCTCGACGGTCTCGGTGTATTCCATCACCAGCACGCTGGTCGGGCCTGTGGCCATGAGGTCGGTGACGAGCCCCAATTCCACGCCCTCACGGTTACGGACTTGGCAGCCGATCAGGTCGACCCAGTAATACTCGCCCTCGGGCAAGGCCGGGAACTGGCTGCGCGAGAGGTAAATGCGAGTGCCTTTGAGGGATTCGGCGGTGTTGCGGTCGTTGACACCTTCGAGACGCGCCACCCAGCCATCGGCGTGGGCTTTGACCTCAGCGACTTGCACCTGCACCGGGCCGCCAAAGACAGCAAAACCCCGCGCGAAGCGAGCCTCGGGCGGGGTCAGGTACCAAGTGTCGTTGGCCAAGAGGGCGTTGGTGTCGGCACCATAGGTCTGGATTTTGAGCCAGCCTTTGATGCCCCACGCGTCTTGAAAACGACCCAACTCCACCGCGTCGGCCGGCAGGGACGACGCTGTGAAGGCCGTCATCTTCAGGCGGCCTTGGCGGCGTTTTTCTTGATCAGGCGCTCAACCGTTTCAGAGGGTTGTGCACCCACGCTGATCCAGTGGTTCAAGCGATCGGTGGCGATGCGCAAGGGCTCTTCACCGCCGCGAGCCAAGGGGTTGTAAAAACCCAGGCGCTCGATGAAGCGGCCATCGCGACGGTTGCGCTTGTCGGCAACGACGATGTTGTAGAAAGGACGGGCTTTGGCACCGCCGCGAGAGAGTCGGATAACGACCATGATGAATCCTTCGGGTGGAGAGGTGCCAAAATCGACACCTCGCAGGGTTTTTCAACCCATTTCATTGCAACGCTTGAGACACACGACTGACCACCCGGTCAGCGAAACGCCACAAAACCCAAGATTATAGCCCCATGCTCGCCACCCGCCCCAGCACCGAAGCCGACCTGCCCGCCATCACCGCCATTTACGCCCACCACGTGCTGCACGGCACCGGCACCTTCGAGACCACGCCCCCCACCGAAGACGACATGCGCCAGCGCCGCGCCGACGTGCTGGGCAAAGGCCTGCCCTACACCGTCATCGAAGACG
>CAZNWS010000277.1:0-1941 GCA_964576495.1 uncultured Hydrogenophaga sp.
GCGCAACCTTGCCAAGGTTGAGGTCGCGAGTTCGAGCCTCGTTTCCCGCTCCAAACAAACACAAAAGGGAAGCACGGCTTCCCTTTTTTGTACGGTTTTGGTTCTGAGTTCATCAGGACCTGCGTGGCGCGATAGCAAAGCGGTTATGCAACGGATTGCAAATCCGTCTAGCCCGGTTCGACTCCGGGTCGCGCCTCCAACTCATCGAAGCCACTGCGCACCGCAGTGGCTTTTTCGTTCAATTGGCCGATTTTTTGCCGTCACAATACAGGGTGCGCCTCGGTGGTGAAATTGGTAGACACAGCGGACTTAAAATCCGCCGCTTTCCCGAGAGGGGGCGTACCGGTTCGATTCCGGTCCGAGGCACCAGCATCAGCCGGATGGTCCGGTTCAGTGAGTTCGCATGACCCGTTACAACGCCCCTTTTGAAATTCATGTGCACGGCGATGTGCCTTTGCGCGAGGACGTGGGTCACGAGCAGATCCAAGAAGCTTTGAAGCCCTTGTGGCAGTACGCCGGTGCGCCTTCTTTGGAGGCGGCGGCCAACAGCCATTTTGACGACGAGCCGGGCATTCGCTTGGACACCGCCGACCACGTCTTGCGCATGTGCTGGACGGTCACGGGCGACGACGATTTTCGCCAAGCGGTGGAAGAGGCTTGTATGGGCCTCAACGACATTGCATCGGCCGGTGCGGCCATCGAGGTGTCGTTCTACGACGCTGACTTCGATGAAGAAGACCCCGACAACAACGAAGACGCGCGCGACGATTTCATGATGTGTTTTGTGGGCCCCACGCCCGCGGCCATCATGCAGGTGCAGCGCGATTTGTTGGTGCACGATGTCACGCACATCATGGAGCGCCACTTCGATCAGAGCGAACTCGGCGGTGTGGTGGCCAGCATCGACGCTTTGTTCACCCAACGCTTTGACGCCTTGCTCAACTCCATGCAGCTGGGCAAACCGCCGCGCGGTGGCCACGGTGGCTCGTCGGGCCACGGCGGCCCGCGCAAACCGCGCCACCTGCACTGAGGCCCAACATGGCCGACGTGCTCCAAGCCGGTGTTCGCCGACGCGAGGTCTGGGCTTGGGCCATGTACGACTTCGCCAATTCGGGCTACACCACGGTGGTCATCACGGCGGTGTTCTCGGCGTATTTTGTGGGCGGTGTGGCCGGTGGCGCACCTTGGGCTACCTTGGCCTGGACGCTGGGCCTGAGCGCTTCGTACGCGTGGGTCTTGTTCACCATGCCCTTCATTGGCGCGTGGGCCGACCGGCACGCCGCCAAAAAACGGGTCTTGATGGCGACCACCTTGGCCTGTGTGTTGACCACGGCGGCTTTGGTCAGCGTGTCGCCCGGCCCAGTGGCGTGGGCCTTGGCTTTGTTGGTGCTCTCCAATACGTTTTATGCCTACGGTGAATCGGTCACCGCGGCGTTTTTGCCCGAGTTGGCGCAACCGCAGGCCATGGGCCGTGTGAGCGGCTGGGGCTGGGGTTTGGGTTATGTGGGCGGCATGCTCACGCTGGGCGTGTGTTTGGCCTACGTCTTGTCGGCGCAGGCGCGCGGTGAGGGCGCGGCGCAGTTCGTGCCGGTGACCATGCTGATCACCGCAGCCGTGTACGGTTTGGCCGCGTGTGTGACCTTTGTGTGGCTGCGCGAACGCGCCACGCCTGTGCCCGCGAGCACCATCGCGGCGCGGCCGTCGGTGTGGTCGCAACTGCGGCTGACCTGGCGCGATTCGCGCGACTTCCCCGATTACCGCCGTTTGTTGGTGTGCACCGTGGCCTACCAAGCGGGCGTGGCGGTGGCCATCACCTTGGCCGCGATTTACGCCGAGCAAGTCATGGGCTTTGAGCCACAAGAGACCATGGTTTTGATTTTTGTGTTGAACATCGCGGCCTTTGGCGGCGCTTTGGCCTTTGGACATGTGCAAGACCATTGG
>CAZNWS010000277.1:1951-2419 GCA_964576495.1 uncultured Hydrogenophaga sp.
GCCATCAGCGCACCTTGGGCCTGACCTTGTTGGGTTGGGTGCTGGTGTGCGTGGTGGCGGCTTTGGCGCAAAGCAAGGCGGTGTTTTGGGTGGCGGCGGCCTTGGCCGGTTTGTGTTTGGGTTCGAGCCAATCGGCGGGCCGCGCCATGGCCGGTTTGTTGGTGCCCGAGCACCGCTTGGCCGAGTTCTTTGGCCTGTGGTCCATGGCCGTGCGTTTGGCCAGCATCTTGGGCCCTGTGGGTTATGGCTTGGTGACTTGGCTCACCAACGGCAACCAGCGTTTGGCCATCGCGGCCACAGCGGGTTTGTTTGTGTTGGGCTGGTTCTTGCTGCGGCCCATCGACATGGTGCGCGGGCAGCGCTGCGCTCAGACCGCGGGGTTGGCCAAGGAGCAGTGATCGGCGCTCAGGTGCAGCCACCGTTGCGCCGCGCCTTGTAGACCGGCCAAGTCGCCGTTGGTTAACAGCT
>CAZNWS010000278.1:0-2418 GCA_964576495.1 uncultured Hydrogenophaga sp.
GAATTTGTTGACCAAGATCAGGTCGCCCACGCGCAAGGTCGGAATCATGGAGCCCGAAGGGATCTTGAAAGGCTCGAACAAGAACGAGCGCAAGACGAACACCGCCAAGATGACGGGGAACAAGCCCGCAGTCCAGTCCAGCCACCACGGCTGCTGCAACAGGACTTTTCGTGTGGCAGCGCTGTTGTCGGCATCGACTTGGGTGATGCCTTGGCGGGCCAACTCAGCCAAGCGCTGGGTTTGCGCGACGTCGGCACGGTCGGCGGCGCGGCGGCGCTCGGGCAGGAAATACAGTTTCTCCAGCACCCAATACACACCGGTGACGACCACGGCCAGCAAAAGCAGCAGCGCAAAGTTGCCCTCGAACAGGCCCAGGTACCAAGCGCCGGTGTAAGACGCGAACGCAGCCAAGACCACGGCCGTGAAAGAGGACATGAGGGCGTTCATCAATCTTCCACCTGCAAAATGGCCAAGAAGGCTTCTTGAGGCACTTCGACCGAACCGATTTGTTTCATGCGTTTCTTGCCTGCTTTTTGTTTCTCAAGGAGCTTGCGCTTGCGGGTGATGTCGCCGCCGTAGCATTTTGCCAGCACGTTTTTGCGAAGCGCCTTGATGGTTTCGCGGGCGATGATGTTGCCGCCAATGGCCGCTTGAATGGCCACGTCGAATTGTTGGCGGCTGATGATCTCGCGCATCTTGGCGGTGACGGCCCGACCGCGGAACTGGGATTGGCTGCGGTGCACGATGATGGACAGGGCATCGACCTTGTCGCCGTTGAGCAAGATGTCCACCTTCACCACGTCCGAGGCCCGGTACTCTTTGAATTCGTAATCCATCGAGGCGTAGCCGCGGCTCACGCTCTTGAGTTTGTCAAAGAAGTCCAGCACGATTTCGCCCAACGGCATGTCGTACGTCAGCATGACCTGTTTGCCGTGGTAGGCCATGTTGATTTGTACGCCGCGCTTTTGGTTGGCCAAGGTCATGACCGCCCCCACATACTCCTGGGGCATGTACAGGTGAACGGTCACAATGGGCTCGCGGATTTCATCGATCCGTCCCACATCGGGCATTTTGGAGGGGTTCTCGACCTGCACGACCTCACCATCGGCCTTGACCACTTCATAAACCACACTGGGCGCTGTCGTGATGAGGTCTTGGTCGAATTCGCGCTCCAGGCGCTCTTGCACGATTTCCATGTGCAACAGACCCAAGAAACCACAGCGAAAACCAAAACCCAAGGCCTGTGATACCTCGGGCTCGTAGCTCAAAGCGGCATCGTTGAGTTGGAGCTTCTCTAAAGCATCGCGCAGCTGGTCGTACTCGCTGGCCTCCGATGGATACAAACCCGCAAAAACTTGGGGCTGGATCTCTTTAAACCCAGGCAAAGGCTCTTCGGCTGGCCCCAAGTTGTTGGGCAACTTTTTTTCCAACGTGATGGTGTCACCCACTTTGGCCGCCGCCAATTCTTTGATGCCAGCAATGATGTAACCCACTTCACCCGCATTGAGAGATTCGCGCGGCTGGTTGGCTGGCGTGAAAACCCCCAAGTTATCGGCGTTGTAAGCGGCGTTGGTGGCCATCATCTTGAAACGCTCACCTTTGTGCAGTCGTCCATCGACCACACGAACCAACATGACCACGCCCACGTAGGTGTCGAACCAACTGTCGATGATCATGGCGCGTAGCGGCGCCTCTGGTTTGCCTTTGGGCGGCGGAATGTTGGCCACCACCGCTTCCAATATTTCATCCACACCCATGCCGGTTTTGGCCGAACAGGGAATGGCGTTGGTCGCGTCAATGCCGATCACGTCCTCGATCTCGGCCTTGGCGTTATCGGGGTCGGCATTGGGCAAGTCCATCTTGTTGAGCACAGGCAGCACTTCCACGCCCAAGTCCAAGGCTGTGTAACAGTTGGCCACGGTCTGCGCTTCCACGCCTTGGCTGGCGTCAACCACCAACAAAGCGCCTTCACACGCCGACAGCGAGCGACTGACCTCGTAGGAGAAGTCCACATGACCAGGGGTGTCGATCAAGTTCAGGTTGTAGACCTGACCGTCTTGGGCCTTGTACTGCAAGGCCGCGGTTTGAGCCTTGATGGTGATGCCACGCTCTTTCTCGATATCCATCGAGTCCAGCACCTGCTCGCTCATCTCTCGGTCCGACAAGCCACCACAGCGGGAGATGATCCGATCGGCCAATGTGGACTTGCCGTGGTCGATGTGAGCGATGATCGAAAAATTGCGAATGTGATTCATCAAAATACCTGTTCGGCCAAGTCTTTCAGGGACCCAAGCTCGAATTCAAAGCCATAAAAAAGGGCGCGTCAGTGTGTGACGCGCCCAGAACCAACAATCAATGGCAACTGCGATAGTTGGGGTTTCATTGTAGGCAAAAAGCCCCTTTGGCACACCCTCGCAA
>CAZNWS010000279.1:0-2387 GCA_964576495.1 uncultured Hydrogenophaga sp.
TCTCTGAATACTTGTCAAACGCGTGCAGCGACTTGTCGCGCCCCACCCCGCTTTGCTTGAAACCACCGAAGGGCACGGTGATGTCGTCCTCGTCGTACTGATTCACATGCACCGTCCCCGCACGCAGCGCACGTGCCACCCCATGCGCCTTGTTCAGGTCACGCGTCCACACGCCGGCTTGCAAACCGTATTCGCTGGCGTTGGCTTGGCGCACCACTTCCGCCACGTCGGTGAAACTGAGCACCGATAAGACCGGGCCGAAGATTTCTTCTCGAGCGATCGTCATCGACGGCGTCACGCCATCGAACACCGTGGGTTGCACATAACAACCACCGGCCACAGGCTGCACACGCTGACCACCGGCCAACAGTTGTGCGCCCTCAGACTGGCCCAAGCCGATGTAGCGCATCACGTTGTTGAGCTGCACCTCATCGACGATGGCGCCCATGACGGTCGAGGACTCCAAAGGGTTGGCCGGTTGGTAATTGGGCACCAAAGCCAGCGCACGCTCCAAGAAAGCGTCTTTGATGGACGCCTCGACAAACAAACGCGAGGGCGCATTGCAGCTCTCGCCCTGGTTGAAGAAGATGCTGCCGACGGCGGCTTGCACAGCTTTATCGAGGTTGGGGCAGTCGGCGAACACGATGTTGGGTGACTTGCCGCCCAGCTCGGTCCAAGCGCGCTTGAGGTTGCTTTGCCCGGCCATGACGTGGATCTGTTTGCCCACGCGGGTCGAGCCGGTGAAGGCGATGCAATCCACGTCCATGTGCAAGGCCAAGGGCGAACCAGCTTCAGGACCATAACCGGGCACCACGTTGAACACGCCCGCAGGGATGCCCGCGTTCAAGGCCAATTCGGCCAGGCGCAAGGCCGTGAGCGGCGATTTTTCACTGGGCTTCAAGACCACCGAATTACCCGCAGCCAAGGCCGGCGCGATCTTCCACGCCGCCATGATGAGCGGGTAGTTCCACGGCACGATCACGCCCACCACGCCCACGGGCTCGCGGGTGATCAGCGCCAAGGCCGTGCTGGGCGTGGGCGCGATTTCGTCGTAGACCTTGTCGATGGCCTCGCCGTACCAACGGATGCAATTGGCCGCGCTGTTGACGTCCACGGCACGGGCGTATTTCAAAGGCTTGCCCATGTCCAGGGTTTCGGTCAGGGCCAACTCATCGGCATGGTCGAGCAATGCCTGAGCAAAACGAATCATCACGCGCTTGCGCTGCGCCGGTGCCAAGCCCGACCAGCGACGGTCTTCAAAGGCCTGTCGGCCCGAGGCCACCGCCGCGTCGATGTCGGCAGCACCGCAGCGTGCCACCGTGCCCAAAGAACGCCCGTCCACGGGCGAGCGGTTATCAAAAGTCTGCCCGTCTCGGGCGGCAACGCGCTCACCGTTGATGAATGCGCGGCCATCGTACGTGTTGCTGGTCATCTCTGCGGTCCTCATGGGTGTGGTTGCGCCGTCGACGTTCATCACTGCCGCAAAGCCGCAGCGATTTCGCGTTCACGCCGGCGCGTGCTGCGCGCCACCCAGACGCTGTAACTGACGATGACCATGGTCACCGTCAAGATCAACAAGGTGGCGGCGGCGTAAATCGTGGGGTTGATGCCACGTCGGGCATAACCAAAAATCACCTGCGGCAAGGTGTTCACGCCCGGGCCGGACAAGAACTCCGAGATCACCACATCGTCGAACGACAAAGTGAAGGACAACAAAAACGCGGCCAAGATGGCTTGGAAAATATTGGGCAAGGTGATCAAGAAAAACACCTGATGTGGCCGTGCGCCCAAATCCATGGCGGCTTCTTCAATGGACCGGTCCATCTCCAACAGGCGCGACTGGATCACCACCATGGCGTAGGCCATGCCCAGCAAGGTGTGGCCCAAGATGATGGTCAACATGCCGCGCTGCGGCCAACCAAACACGTTTTGTGCGCCCACCATCAACAGCAGCAAGGACAAACCAATGACCACCTCGGGCATCACCAACGGTGCGTTGACCATGCCCGAAAACACGGTGCGACCGAAGAAGGCGCGGTAACGCACCAGCACAAAAGCCGCCAAAGTGCCCAAGACGGCCGACAACACGCCGGTGATGGCAGCGACTTTGATGGACAACCAAAAGCCTTCAACCAGCTTGGTGTCGCGGGTCAGGGCCTCGTACCAGCGCCAAGAAAACCCGGTGAAAACGGCGTCTTGGCGCGTGCTGTTGAACGAAAACACCACCATGAACATCAGCGGCAGGTAGAGGAACAAAAAGACCGCCACCAGCCAGAACTTGCCGAAGTGTTTTTCAAAAAAGGCTTGCATGTCGTGTGCTCCGGACGTGGGGCGTCATTCTTTGTTGCGGTAGTAGAAGGCCAATGGCACGACGATCACACCGATCA
>CAZNWS010000280.1:0-2385 GCA_964576495.1 uncultured Hydrogenophaga sp.
TGACCGTGATCGCCATTTGCTTGTTCATTGGTGCCATGGGCAAGTCGGCCCAATTTCCTTTGCATGTGTGGCTGCCCGACTCGATGGAAGGCCCGACCCCCATTTCGGCGCTGATTCACGCCGCCACCATGGTCACGGCCGGCATATTCATGGTCAGTCGCATGTCCCCGATCTTTGAGATGTCCGACGTGGCGCTGAACTTCATCATGGTCATCGGCGCGATCACCGCTTTGTTCATGGGCTTTTTGGGCATCATCCAAAACGACATCAAGCGCGTGGTGGCCTATTCCACCTTGTCGCAACTCGGTTACATGACCGTGGCGCTGGGCGCATCGGCCTATTCGGTCGCTGTGTTCCACCTGATGACCCACGCCTTCTTCAAGGCCTTGCTGTTCTTGGCCGCGGGCTCGGTCATCATGGGCTTGCACCACAACCAAGACATCCGTTGGATGGGTGGCGTGCGCAAGTACATGCCCATCACCTGGATCACCTCGCTGATCGGCACCTTGGCGCTGATCGGCACGCCGTTCTTCTCGGGTTTTTACTCCAAGGACTCGATCATCGAAGTCGTGCATTTCAGCCAACTGCCCGGCGCTGGTTTTGCTTACTTCGCGGTCTTGGCCGGTGTGTTCGTCACGTCCTTCTATTCGTTCCGCTTGTACTTCTTGGTCTTCCACGGCCAAGAGCGTTACGACCAGAACCCCGACGCGCACCACGACGACCACCATGGTCACGACGAGCACCACGGTGACGGCAAGCCGCACGAAACCCCATGGGTCGTGACCGTGCCTTTGGTGCTCTTGGCCATCCCCTCGGTCTTGATCGGTTTCTTCACCATCGAGCCCATGCTCTTCGGCACTTTCTTGCAAGACGCCATCACGGTCAACAGCGCCGCTCACCCCGCGCTGGCCGAATTCGCCAAGATCTTTCACGGCCCCGTGGCCATGGTCTCGCACGCTTTGCACACGCCGCCCCTGTACCTGGCCTTGGCTGGTGCCGTCTTGGCCTGGTACATGTACCTGATCAACCCGGCCGTGCCCGCGACCATCGCCCGCGCCCTGCGTCCGTTGATCGTGGTCATGGAAAACAAGTACTACCTCGACTGGTTCAACGAAAACGTCTTGGCCCGCGGTGCGCGTGCCTTGGGCACCGTGTTCTGGAAGGGCGGCGACCGTGGCGTCATCGAAGGCGGCGTGGTCAATGCGAGTTGGAAACTGGTGGGTGCTGTGTCGTCTTGGGTGCGCCGTGCCCAAAGCGGCTACCTCTACCACTACGCTTTGATGATGATCATCGGCGTGTTCCTGTTCATGACTTACTTCGTCTGGCTCGCCAAATAAGGAGAATAAAAAATGGGTTTGCTGAGCCTTGCGATTTGGACACCGATTGCGGTCGGTGTGGTCCTGTTGGCCTTGGGTCGTGACCAGCATGTGCAACCGGTGCGCTGGTTGGCGCTGATCGGTGCTTTGGCGGCTTTCCTTGTGACTTTGCCCTTGTACGGCGGTTTCGAGGTCGGCAGTGCGGCCATGCAGTTCGTCGAGAAAACCCTGTGGGTGCCCGCGTTTAACGTGCACTACCACTTGGCGGTGGATGGCATTTCTTTGTGGCTGGTGTTGCTGACCGCTTTCATCACGGTGATCGTGGTGGTGGCGAGCTGGACCATCACCGAGCGCGTGAACCAGTACATGGGCGCGTTCTTGATTTTGTCGGGTTTGATGATCGGTGTGTTCAGCGCGCAAGACGCGATGCTGTTCTACGTCTTCTTTGAAGCCACGCTGATCCCCATGTACCTGATCATCGGTATTTGGGGCGGCCCGAACAAAATCTACGCCGCGTTCAAGTTTTTCCTCTACACCTTGCTCGGCTCTTTGCTGATGCTGGTGGCCTTGATTTACCTCTACAACCAGTCGGGCGGCAGCTTCGATCTGGCCACTTGGTACAAGCTGCCTTTGAGTGAGACCGCACAAACCCTGTTGTTCTTTGCCTTCTTTGCCGCCTTCTCGGTCAAGGTGCCGATGTGGCCGGTGCACACCTGGCTGCCGGATGCCCACGTCGAGGCACCCACCGGCGGCTCGGTGGTGCTGGCCGCCATCATGCTGAAGCTGGGCGCCTAAGGCTTCCTGCGCTTTTCGATGCCCATCGCGCCGGACGCCAGCCGCGAGTGGGCCTGGTTCATCATTGCGCTCAGCCTGATCGCGGTGGTCTACATCGGCCTGGTGGCGCTGGTGCAGCAGGACATGAAGAAGCTGGTCGCGTACTCGTCGATCGCCCACATGGGTTTTGTCACTCTTGGCTTCTTCATCTTCAGCGAGCTCGGCGTCAGCGGCGGCCTGGTGCAGATGATCAGCCATGGCTTGATCGGCGCCTCGCTGTTCTTCCTGGTGGGTG
>CAZNWS010000281.1:0-601 GCA_964576495.1 uncultured Hydrogenophaga sp.
GTCCAAACCTCTTTGGTGTCCCAACCCCAGTAGCGGTGCCAGGCACGCTCTGCCCAAATAGCACCTGCAATCAGGGTGAAGCTCCAAAGAATAAAACCAACGATGTTGAATCGATAGGCAAGCTGCTCAAGGGTCTCTTTCTTTGGAAAGATTTCCATTACGCGCTTGAAGTTTGCGACTCCCTTGGTCTTTGCTTTCTCAACCCAGTTAGCGGTCTTTAGTAGATATGCAGTCGATAGTGCGGCCGCAATGCTGAAGAACGCGGTTGCCAAGAGAGCCACCAATACGTGAATTACGAGCCAGAAGCTCTGCAGAGCTGGCATCAGAGACTGCACCTCTACATAGAAAAGAGACACTGCGGTTCCAAGCACCAGAAGCACAAAACCCACTACGAAAGTTGCCAGGATTCTTACTTCTTGAACACGGATAGAAATTAAGAAAATCATCATGAGAATTAGTGCACCGGTGATGGAGTACTCATAAAGGTTTGCCCAAGGAACTCTCGATGCGGCAATTCCTCGCATGATCACACCGCCTGCTAAAAGCAGGGTTGCGATGAAAGCTAGAGAAAGTCCAACGCGCTCTAGGGCTGAGGAGGCCT
>CAZNWS010000281.1:758-2356 GCA_964576495.1 uncultured Hydrogenophaga sp.
ATAATTTTAATTCTCTAACAACTTCATCGAGTCTTGGATCTTCTCTCTTTGAAAGAGCAGCAACTTCAAAGCCAGAGGCAGTGCTCTTTACCCACACCCTGCGTCTAGGAGTGATCAACCCAACTATCACACCAGCAAGAGCAAGTAACGAGAACAACAACACCCATGCCTGACCTGGGTTATGAGCGATGTCTAGAGAGGCGAATCGCTTGATGCCATCAAAAGTTACAGTTCCTAAGCCGTTTGGAAGATCCTTTGTTTGACCAAGTTCCAAAACAATACCGGGGGTAGGTGCGTCCCGACCTGCGACTTGAGTAAGTCTGTCGGTGTCTAACGCATACACGTTTAGTGACTGTCCGCTGTCTAAACCAAGATCTCCGGTGTAAACATTCATCGAAATTAGCGGGTTTACAACGCCAGGAAACATCGAGGTGTAAGCACCGGTTGAAAGCTCTGCGGCTGTTGGGTAAAAGAATGCAACGATTCCGATTTGTTCAGGTTGATTATCTGGAACTTTAATAATTCCAATTGAAGTCATGTTGTTATCTTGTGGCAAAAAGATTGTGGCGCCTGAGTAGCTAATGTCGCCGTTCGCATCGCGAACGGTAATTTCTGGTGCGTAGCCGTGACCTGTTAGGTAAAGGCTTGCACCTGGCTCATCCAAAGGTGCATTGACCTGAACCAAGGAGGTTTCACCCGGATCTTCCGGGGATGTCTTTCTAGTTACTGTGGCTCGAAAATCTAGCGGGGCTCCGATGTTGGTTTCGTTCGTAAAGTCATAATCAACTTCAAACTTGTCCAGGGTAACGCTTAGCGGTGTCAGGGTATCCGGATTGAAAAACAGACCTGGCGACAAGGAGTCGAAGCCTGCGAGGTTATTCACGAATGTGTCCCCTTCAGCTAAGACTCTTTGGCCCGAGAAGCTGTAACCTCCACCAACTCCAACGGCTATCAGTACGCCAACTAGCGAAAGGTGGAAAACCAAGTTCCCGGTTTCGCGCATGTAGCCCTTTTCAGCGCTGATTGAATTACCGCGCTTGATGACTCGATATCTCCGACTCTTGAGTATCTGCATTCCTAGCTGAACTGGATCAACACCTTTTGGGGTATTCGACTTTTGATAAGCCGGCATTCGAGACAACGTGGTTGGGGTTTTCACTGGCTCTTGACGAAGAGCTTCGTAGTGGACCTTAGTCCTTGGAAGAACACACCCAACCAGTGAGGTGAAAAGAAGGATGTAAATCGCCGAGAACCAAACGGACCCGTAGACATCAAAGAGCTGGAAAAAATCTAGAACCGGAGCTAGATCGGGATTGTTGTCAAAGAATTGCTTCACACCATTTGGATCAGCAGATCGCTGCGGATAAATCGAGCCTGGTACCGCAGCAGCTGCCAAAAGTAGAAGAAGTATGAGAGCAGTTTTCATGCTCGTAAGCTGACGCCAGATCCACCTGGACCAGCCAGTTAGTCCTATGTCAGGAGCGTCATAGCGCTGGGGTAAAGACACCAAACACCCCCTGAATCCAAGAAGCGAAACCGATCCATAGACCGGTTGCTAGAGCAATCCCGAGAAGAATCAAAACAACGCCACCAGCGAT
>CAZNWS010000282.1:0-2338 GCA_964576495.1 uncultured Hydrogenophaga sp.
CTTGCATGCGGATGCGGCCTTGCGCGGTGGCGCTGCGGCGGGTGGCATCCTTGTCGGACACATCGACCATGTGGGCTTGGCCTTGTGCATCGAAATGGGTCAGTTGGGAACTGTGGCTCATGAGAATGGATCGTGACGAAGAACATGTAAAGAATCAGGGCATCATATGGCAATGCAACCTTTGAGCACGACCACCTCCCCGCAGCGATGGCCCGGGCGTTGGCTCGCCCTGTGTGCCTTGGCGACGCCTTTGAGCATGGCCCAACCGGTTTTGCCCAGTCTGGGCGACGAGCAAGGCATGCCGATCGCCACCGAGCGCCGTTTGGGCGACAGCATCGCCCAGAGCATTTACCGCGACCCCGACTACATCGACGACCCCGTGTTGGGTGACTATTTGCAGTTGCTGTGGGCGCCCTTGTTCAAAGCCGCTCAAGCGCGGGGCGACATCGGTCCTGAGTTGGCTGAGCGTTTTGCTTGGGAGTTGGTGATCTCGCGCGACAAACGCATCAACGCCTTTGCTTTGCCCGGTGGTTACATGGGTGTGAACTTGGGGCTGATCGCGGCCACCGACAGTGCGCCTGAAATCGCCAGCGTCATGGCGCACGAACTCAGCCACGTCTCGCAGCGCCACATTGCGCGCCTGATTGCGCGTCAAGACCAGCAGTCGCCTTGGCTTTTGGGCACCATGATCTTGGGTGTTTTGGCCGCCAGCGCCAGCGCCAATGTGGACGTGGCCAATGCCGTCATCGTCGGTGGTCAGGCTGCGGCGGTGCAATCGCAGTTGGGGTTTTCACGCGACATGGAACGCGAGGCCGATCGCATCGGTTTTGCCATCTTGGAACAAGCGGGTATGGATGGACAAGGTTTTGTGACCATGTTCAGCAAGCTCTACCAAGCTTCGCGCCTGAACGACACGGGCGCTTTTCCGTATTTGCGCACACACCCTTTGTCCGATGAGCGCATGGCCGATATGCGCAACCGATTGCCAGCGGTCGCGACCGAACCGACTTGGGTGGCACCCGAGGGTTTGCATGCCGTCATGGCCGCGCGTGCCGCCGTCTTGGCCGAGTCCAGCCCGGAACGCTGGCAGGCTTGGTTGACCTTGGGTCAGCAGCCGCGAGCCGATGCGGCTCTGCGCGTCCGAGCCATTCTCAGCGCCCACCGTTTGGGACAGCATGCGTTTGCGGTTCGAAGCGCCAGAGGTCTGGCCCGCGACATGGCCGACACACCCTTACAAACCGTCGCCAACAACCTGTTGGTGGAGGTCTTGATGGCGCCCGCATGGGTGGCCGATGTGCAAACCCCAGCCGATTTGGCGGCGCATGCCCAACGCGCCGCCCAACACACCGACCGAGCCACGGTGTTGTGGGGTATTCAATCTCAGATGGCCTTGCGCCAGTGGTCGGGAGCCTCTGAGCGTTTGCGCGCTTGGGTGGTACAACACCCAAGCGATGCCTTGGCATGGCAGCTGCTCTCGCAAGTGCAATGGCAGTTGGGTCAACGCGTGGCGGCTTTGCGTGCCGAGGCCGAATCGCGCGTGGCGGTGATGGACTTTCAAGGGGGCTTGGACCGCTTGCAAGCGGCGCGGGCACTCAAGGGGCCGCAAGACGATTGGGAGCAAACCATCGTCCAAACCCGTTTGCGCCAAGTGGCCGAACGCTTGAAAGAATCCCAACGCGAAAATTGAGCGGCGCACCCCATGGCCCTTTGCGCTGCAGGGTGCAGTGGCGGTGGCTATGATCAAGGTCCTTGAACGCTCTCCCACCATGTCCGCCATCCACATCACCGACATCGAGTCGGCCATCAATCACTGGCGCATTCGCAGCCCCTCGCCAGACGGTGTGTCCCTGCCCGCGCCCACGCGCGCCTTGGCGGAAGTCTATGCCTTGATGGTGATTCACCACGAAGACTGGGTGGACGAAGCCCGCATGCCGCGTGCGGCCCACGAGGCTTGGTTGGACTGGTATCACACCACCCCCGACACCCCGTGTATTGCGATTTGCTCCACCAGCCAAGGCGACGCCGAATGCAAGGGATGTGGACGCACCTTCGAAGAGGTGCAGCGCTGGACCGAAATGACCCCGAGCCAAAAACGCCTGACTTGGCACCGCATCACTCTCGAGGCCAGTGCTTGGCGCTTTAACCGTTACGCCGAGCGCGCTGCGAGCGACGAGCCTTCTTCCACCGATTGAACCCCGGCATGGCCCTCAAATCCACGATTTTTAAAGCGCAGCTGTCGGTGGCCGACATCGACCACGCGTACTACGCCGACCATGCCCTGACCTTGGCGCGTCACCCCAGTGAGACCGACGAGCGCATGATGATCCGTTTGGTGGCC
>CAZNWS010000283.1:0-2334 GCA_964576495.1 uncultured Hydrogenophaga sp.
GGGTAGATCTGGTAGACCACGGCGTCTCGGTGGTCGATCGGCAGACGTGTGGACATGGTCGAGCCTTAGGAGGGCAGTTCGGGTGTGCGGTGGCAGGCGTCGCCTTCGGCGTCAAACACATGCAGGCAGTCGGCTGGGCAAACCGCATGAACTGTTTGTCCACTGTTGTGATGAGAGGTGCCTTCAACCTTGACGGTGAGCAGGGCGGATGTCCCGCTGGTCGACACATACAACAGGGACGCTTCGCCGAGTTTTTCTATGTGCTCAATGCGGCCACTGATGACGTTGCTGCCAGGTGCATCGGTCAGTCGCATGTCCTCAGGGCGAATGCCGATGGACACCGTCGAGCCCGAGGCCAGGCGGGTGGCGTCGACCGCGGCGCTGAACGGGGTGCCGGCCACTTGCAACTGGCTGCTGGGGGCGACTGCTTGGGTGAGTTGTGCCGGCAAGATGTTCATCTTGGGCGAGCCGATGAACTCGGCCACAAACAGGCTGGCGGGTCGGTGGTAGAGCGTCAGGGGGGATCCCACTTGTGCGATCGAGCCTTTGGTTTGCACCTCGGGGCCCGAGCGCAGCAACACGATTTTGTCGGCCAAGGTCATGGCTTCAACTTGGTCGTGCGTCACGTAAATCATGCTGGCGGTGCCAATGTCGTGGTGCAGTTTGGCGATTTCCAAACGGGTTTGCACGCGCAGGGCGGCGTCCAAGTTCGACAGCGGCTCGTCGAACAAAAACACACGGGGCTCTTTGACGATGGCACGTCCAATGGCCACACGTTGGCGCTGACCACCCGAGAGCGCTTTGGGCAAGCGGTCGAGCAAGGGTGTGAGCTGCAAGATCTCGGCGGCGGCACGCACTTTTTTGTCGATCTCAGCGGCGTTGGAGCCCAAGACCTTCAAACCAAACGCCATGTTCTCGCGCACCGTCATGTGGGGGTACAGCGCGTAACTTTGAAACACCATGGCCACCCCACGGCGAGCAGGTGGTAGGTCGTTGACGCGTTCGCCACCGATGAGCAAGTCGCCCGTGCTGATGTCTTCCAAGCCTGCGACCATGCGCAAGAGGGTGGATTTTCCGCAACCCGAAGGACCGACGAAGACACAAAATTCGCCGTCTTCGATGACAAGGTTGGCGTTGTTGATGGTCAGGGGGGCGCTTGGGTTGTAGCGTTTGGTGACGTGGCGAAATTCAATTTTGGACATGGCAGGCCTTGGGGTCGTGTCGGTGGGGTGTTCAGTGGCCGTTGGCTGGGCGTAAGAAAGCGCAGCCCCAAGGCTCAAAACGCAAGCGCTGCGTCTCGACCTGCACCCCATGGGTGCCGCTCTCGGTCATGACGCTGGCGTGTGTCCATTCGGGGGGCAAGCTGAGTTCGCTGGTGCGATCACTGAAGTTGAAGACGCACAACACGCGCTGTCCATCGTGCTCGCGCACAAAAGCCAAGGTCTGCTCGTGTGTGTCCCACAGGCGCATGTCGCCGTGGATGAGCGCGGGTTGTTGCTTGCGCCAAGCGATGAGCTGTTTGAAGTAACTCAGCAGGCTGTCCGGACCGGTTTGTTGGTCCACGGCCAAGGCGGTGTGACGTGCATCGAGTGGCAGCCATGTTTTGGCGGCACTCGAAAACCCCGCGTGGGGCACCGCGGCTTGCCAAGGCATGGGCGTGCGGCAGCCGTCACGGCCTTTGAATTCGGGCCACATGGTGATGCCATAGGGGTCTTGCAAATCTTCGAAGGCCACTTGGGCTTCAGGCAAGCCCAATTCCTCGCCTTGGTAGAGACAGACGGTGCCGCGCAATCCCATTTGAAAAGCCGCGGCCAAGCGCAGCAATCGCGGGTCGGGTTCTTCGCCGCCCCAACGGGTGGCCGAACGGACACAGTCGTGGTTGGACAACGCCCAGCAAGGCCAGCCGTCGCCCACCACTTGGTTGAATCGGTTGAGCACGCCGTGCAAAAACGGTGCGCTGTGGGCCTCACCCAAAAAGTCAAAACAATACGCCATGTGCAAGCGACGCTGGCCCTGGGCGCCGCTGCTGGTGTATTCGGCCACACGGGCCAAACCGTCGTCGTCACCAATTTCCCCGACCATGGTGGTGTCGGGGTATTGGTCGAGCAAAGCGCGCAGGGTTTCCAAAAACAACAAGTTTTCGGGGCGGCTCTTGTCGTACACGTGGGCTTGCCAGGCATAGGGGTTGAAGGGGTTGACGGCCGGGTCAGGGTTGTCGCGGCTGGGCGCGCCCTTACCCGGGTTGTTGCGCAAGAGCGCATCGTGAAAGTAGAAGTTGGCGGTGTCCAAACGGTAACCGTCCACGCCCATGTCGAGCCAGAACTTCACGGTTTG
>CAZNWS010000284.1:0-2325 GCA_964576495.1 uncultured Hydrogenophaga sp.
GACGACGGCAACGATCCGATCGTCGACATTGCACGCGCATCCCTCGATGGCCAAGTCATGCTCTCGCGCAAACTGGCCGACGCCGCGCATTACCCAGCCATCGACTTGAATGGCTCGATCTCGCGCGTCATGCAAAACCTGTTGTCGCCCACCGATTTGAAGCGAGCCAATCGATTCCGTCGCTTGTGGTCGATCTACCAGCAAAACCAAGACCTGATCCAGGTCGGTGCCTACGAGGCGGGCAGCAACCCCGAGCTCGACGCGGCGATTCGCTTGCGACCGGTCATGGAGCAGTTTTTGCAACAAGACATGCATTCCCCCACGACCTTTGCCGAGTGCTTGGCCACCGTGGCCCACCTGCTGGATGAATGACACCGGAGAACGCCATGAGTACGCAACCCCGTCAGTGTTGGTCTGTTTTGATCCAAAAAGCCACCCGCGAGAAAACCGCGGCGCAACAAGCCTTGGCGCAGGCCCAAGAGCAACTCGATCGCCTGAAAGGCAATGCCCAGCGCATCGAACAAATGATGGCCGATTACCGAGCCCAACACGAATCGGTGCAAGGGCAGTCGCACCACATGGCCGACAGCTTGAATTACCGCCGATTCATTGACCAACTCGCCACCCTGCGTGAGCGGGTTCAACGCGACGTGACTGCGGCCTCAACGCAACGTGATCGGTGGCGTCAATCGCTGTTGGCTCTGGAGGTGGAGCTCAATAAGTTGGGCAAATTGCAAGAGCAAGACGCCCAAAAAGCCCAGCATCAAGCCAACAAACGCGAACAAAACCGCATGGATGAATGGGGTGTGATGCGTTTTCAGTGGAGCAAACAAGCCAGTTGAGGCTTCAAGCTTTGGTTTTGGTCGCGATGCGCCGACGGATGCGTTGACGACGACTCCATCGGGTTTTGAGCACCCACAACAGGCTCACCAGTCCGTAAACCAACACCCCAAAAACACAGGCCAGAATCACCAAGCCCACGGCCAAGGGCTTACCGACGGTGGTGATTTGCGCAAACCAATCGGACAAGCTTTCTCCCCAAGTCCGATCCACCACCTCGGGTGAGGTCTCTAACGGCATGAGCGCATCAGAAATGTCCGCCGTCTCTTGACCCAAAACCCATTCCCCCAAATGGTAGGCCCCGTAATAAACCGGCCCAAAGGTCACCGGATTGGTGACCAAGGTACTGGCCACGGCCATCGGCACATTGGCGCGCAACAGAACGGCCAGCGTGGCAGAAAAGGGGATCTGCGCGATGGGGATCAGCAAACCGAAAAACACCCCCAAAGCCATGCCCAAGGCAATCCCTTTGCGGCTGAAGTGCCACAGACGGGGGTGGTTGAGGATGGGGCCCATCCACCGCAGCCAACGGTTTTGGCGAACGGATTCGGGTGAGGGCAGCCAAGCTTTGATGCGGTTTTTCATCGAGCGCGATTGTCACCGATAAACGGCCGGATGGCGAAACGGGTGACAATATCGGCACCATGACGCCTCTGCAAGACATCCTTTTTTCCCAAGGCTTCGGCACCCGCCGCGTTTGTTGCGGTTTGGTGCAGCAGGGTCGGGTTCAGGTCGGCCCCGATGATCGAGTGGTGTTGGACCCGTCCGAGCGTTTTGATACCTCAGGTTTGCTGTTTCGGGTGCAGGGCGAGCGTTGGGTGTTTCATGAGCGTGCGTATGTGCTGATGCACAAACCGGCGGGGTTTGAGTGCTCGCACAAACCGGGCATGCACCCCAGCATCTACACGCTCTTGCCAGGGCCTTTGCGCACGCGCGGGGGCGGGGCGGCAGCCGGTGTCCAGGCCGTCGGGCGTTTGGATCAAGACACCACAGGCCTTTTGATTTTGTCGGATGACGGCAAGTTCATTCATCGGCTGACCTCGCCACGCCACCACGTGCCCAAGGTGTACGAGGTCACGGTCAAACATGCTTTGAATGCCCAACAGGTGGAGCGCTTGCTGCAAGGAGTGGTTCTGGATGACGACCCCAAACCCGTCAAAGCCGCGGCCGCCGAAGCGGTGAGTGAACTTCATTTGCGCCTGACCCTCACCGAAGGCAAGTACCACCAAGTCAAGCGCATGGTGGCGGCGGTGGGCAACCGCGTGGAGGGCCTTCACCGCTCGGCCATCGGTGATCTGGTGTTGCCGGCCGATTTGGCGCCAGGCCAATGGCGCTGGCTGACCGAGACGGAAGTTCGGGGTCTTCGCGGATGAACCTCATGCTCGACGCCGCTGCGCGCTCATTGGCCTATTGTTTCCACCCGCGCGTGGTGGTGCTCTCGTTTTTGCCTTTGGTTTTGATGCTCGTCTTGGCCTTCGTCTTCGG
>CAZNWS010000285.1:0-2325 GCA_964576495.1 uncultured Hydrogenophaga sp.
ACCTGTTGAGCTGGCGCATGGTCACGCCGCAGGCCGAGTGGCTGGAGGTGATGCGAACCGACCACAACCTGGGCAAGATCCACGACGCTGAAGTGGCCACGTTCGAGTTGCGTTACTTCGCCGCTGACGGCAAGACGCCCTTGCGCACCGAACAGCTGGTGATTCCCGGCAAAACCTTCCGCAAAGAAGGTTTGGGCAAAGACGTGACCGACAAATTTCTGAGCGGATTGCCCGGCATCCAAAAAGAGGGCTGCGACGGTCTGATCACCAGCGCCCGCTGGGTGGTTCATCGCATGCCTTCGCACGTTCGAACCGTGTGCTTGGAGTTTTTTGGCAATCCCAAAGACGGCGTGCCATCGATCGTGGACATCAAGGAATTCATGTTCGCTGAGCAAAACCGCACGGGTACTTTGCTCGCCGGTTTGGAGCATTTGGACGACCGCTATTTAAAAGCGGTGGGCTACACCACCAAGAGCAAAAAAGGCAATGGCGGCCTGCCCAAGATGGTGTTGATCGGTGACATTGTGGGTGACGACGAAGACGCCGTGGCCCGTGCCACCAGCGAAGTCGTTCGCTTGGCCAACGGCCGCAGCGGCGAGGGCTTTGTGGCCATCAGCCCGGAAGCGCGCAAGAAGTTTTGGTTGGACCGCAAGCGCACCGCGGCCATCAGCAAGCACACCAACGCCTTCAAGGTCAATGAGGATGTGGTCATCCCTTTGCCTCGCATGGGTGAGTACACCTTGGGCATCGAACGCATCAACATCGAACTGTCGCTGCGCAACAAAATCAAGTTGTGCGATGCGTTGGAAGCGTTTTTCGACAAGGGGCAGTTGCCGTTGGGGAAGGCCGATGATGCCAACGACATCGCCAGCGCCGAATGGCTCGAAGACCGCGTGCAGCAAGCACTCGCACTGGTTCGAGAGGTGCGCACCTTGTGGACCGACTGGTTGCAAAACGTGGAGAGCTTGTTTCCCCAGTTGCAAGACCATTCTTTGCGCTCAAGCTGGAAGACTCAGATCCGCCAACCGCTGCAACACATTTTCAGTGGCGTGGCGTTTGAGCCGATCTTGGCCGAATGCAATGCCATCCACAAGCGGGTGCTCAAAGGGCGCGTTTGGGTGGCCCTGCACATGCACGCTGGCGATGGCAACGTCCACACCAACATCCCCGTCAACAGTGACGATTACGAGATGCTGCAAACCGCGCACGAGGCGGTGGCTCGCATCATGGTCTTGGCGCGCAGCTTGGATGGCGTCATTTCGGGTGAACACGGCATTGGTATCACCAAGTTGGAGTTCCTGACCGACGAAGAACTCAAGCCTTTTGCGGATTACAAAGCCAAAGTCGACCCTGAAGGTCGCTTCAACAAGGGCAAACTCTTGCGTGGCGCAGGCCATCAGCAGCTGTTGGACCTCGATACGACATTGCGCAGCGCCGATCTCACCAACGCTTACACCCCCAGCTTTGGTTTGATGGGCCATGAATCGCTCATCATGCAGCAGAGTGATATCGGTGACATTGCTGCCAGCGTCAAAGATTGTTTACGTTGCGGCAAGTGCAAACCGGTGTGCGCCACCCACGTGCCGCGTGCCAATTTGCTCTACAGCCCGCGTAACAAGATCTTGGCCACCTCGCTCTTGGTGGAGGCGTTCTTGTACGAAGAACAAACCCGCCGTGGTATCAGCATCCAGCATTGGCAAGAGTTTGAGGATGTGGCCGACCATTGCACGGTGTGTCACAAATGCCTCTCGCCTTGCCCGGTCAACATCGACTTCGGCGATGTGTCGATGAACATGCGCAACCTCTTGCGCAAGATGGGACAGAAAAGCTTTAGACCCGGTAACGCCGCGGCCATGCTCATGCTCAATGCCACCAACCCAGAAACCATCAAGTTGGTGCGCGGCTTGATGGTGGGTGTGGGCATGCGGGCCCAGCGTTGGGCCGTGGACCTGTTCAAGGCCTGGGGTCGCAAGCAGACCAGTGCGCCACCCGCTTCGGTGGGTACTCCGCCGATCAAAGAGCAGGTGATTCATTTCATCAACAAAAAAATGCCGGGCAACCTGCCCAAAAAGACGGCGCGCGCTTTGTTGGACATCGAAGACAAAGATTACGTCCCGATCATTCGCAATCCGCAAACCACCTCGCCAGAGACTGAGGCGGTGTTTTACTTTCCGGGCTGTGGTTCCGAGCGTTTGTTCAGCCAAGTGGGCTTGGCCACGCAAGCCATGCTTTGGCATGCGGGGGTGCAAACCGTGGTGCCCCCGGGCTATCTGTGCTGGGGCGATCCGCAAAAGGGGGCGGGGCAGGTCGACAAGGCCGACAAAA
>CAZNWS010000286.1:0-2302 GCA_964576495.1 uncultured Hydrogenophaga sp.
CACCGCCGACGAACACCGGTGCGAGTTTGGCCACGGGCGTGAGTTTGCCGGTGCGCCCGACCTGCACGTCGATGGCCAGCACGGTGGTCAAGGCTTCTTGAGCGGGGTATTTGTGCGCCACAGCCCAGCGCGGCTCACGACTGACAAAACCCAGGGTGCGCTGCAAGGCCAAGTCGTTGACCTTGTAGACCACCCCGTCGATATCAAAAGGCAGTTGCTCGCGCAGCGCGCCCATGCGCTGGTGAAAGTCCACCAGTCCGCTGGCGCCTTGGGCCAAGGCGGTTTGCTCGGCCACCGGAAACCCCCAAGCTTTTAAGCGCAGAAGCAACTCCATGTGCTGTGTGGGGGCGTCACCGCTCCATTGCACATCGCCCAGTCCATAAGCAAAAAAGCTCAAGGGACGCTGTGCCGCAATGCTCGAGTCGAGTTGGCGCACGGCACCCGCCGCTGCGTTGCGGGGATTGACAAAGGTCTTCTCGCCCAATGCCGCTTGTCGGGCGTTGAGAGCGTCGAAGTCGGCCCTCGCCATGTAGACCTCACCGCGAACTTCCAAGACCGGTGGCACACCTTCGCCCAACAAACGCAACGGGATTTGACCGATCGTACGAACATTGGCAGTGACGTCCTCGCCGGTTTGTCCATCGCCACGCGTGGCGGCTTGAACCAAGACCCCGCCTTCGTAGCGCAAGCTCATGGCCAAACCGTCGAATTTCAGCTCGGTGACGTAGGCCACCGGTGGATCATCGGGGCTCAAACCGAGCTCTTTGCGGATGCGCGCATCAAAGGCCTGCGCGCCGCTGGCCTCGACATCGGTCTCGGTGCGGATGCTGAGCATGGGCACAGCGTGGGTGACGCTGGCAAAACCCTCCAAGACCACTCCCCCCACGCGCTGGGTGGGCGAATCGGGCGTGACCCAATCGGGGTATGCAGCTTCTAAGCGCTGCAACTCTTGAAACCAAGCGTCGTATTGCGCATCCGACACCTCGGGCGCATCGAGCGTGTAATACAGATGCCCATGGTGGTGAAGCTGCTGGCGCAATTCGGTCATGCGCTGAGCATCACCAGCCGAGTCGCTGGAGGCAAACAAATCGGTTTGACCGTCGCTGGTCATGATCAAGCAAACAAACGGCGGGCTTGGTCCGAACCGGCAGAAAGGTCACGTGCGTCGAGCTCGTCGTAGAGTCTCTCCAAGTCACGACCAATCGCGTCGATGGTTTCCTGGGTCAACAAGCGACCGTTGTCGTCGGTCACTTGGCCTTCCATGGTGGTGGCCAAAGCACGGGCGACTTGGCACATTTGAGCGAAGGGCGACTCCTCACGAGGCACTCGGGTCACATCGAGCAGCAGCTGCAACTCGCGAATCGCGGTTTGATCGGACTCTTCGGCCATGGCCACCTGAGGGTCGAACAAAACGTTCAGGATGGGGGCATGGCCTTCGCGGGAGGAGGGCAACACCAAGCGACCCGGTACAGCACCGGCCACAAAGCCCATTTGGGCAACGGTTTGCACCACAAACCCAAGGCTCCAAGCAGCGCGCCCAGCCCGCAACACAAAGCCGAGTTGCGCATCGTGTTGGGTGGCAAAAGCATCGAGTTCGCGAGCGCGCGAGACTTCTGTGCGCATGTCGGGAAAATCCACCGCCGCGCCCACCGCATCCGCATAAGCCTGTGTCTTGACGACAAACTCAGAAAACTCGATTTCGTTCAGTGCGCCCGATCGGTTGGCCAGCTGAATACCCACTTGCAAAGCGCTGTAGCGCTCACCCGCCCGGGGCTGCTCCCACTCTTGCGTGGCGTCATTGAGACCTTCCACGGCAAAGGGCTTGCTGCCCACGCGACGCGTGCCGGGCATGGCCGCCAGCAAGGCATCGCCCGAGACGGGGCTGTCGATGATCAGCGGCGCGATGGAGTCGATCAGGTCATCCAAGCCCAGGCGCTTCTCAGGCACGATGACCGGCAAGGTATCCAAACTCGGTTCGGTGCTCTGAGTCGAGGCTTCATCAGCGCCCTCCTCAACGATCACAGCATCACCCGTGTCGAGTTGTGGTTCTTGCCGTGGCCCCGTCGGACGCTCTCGCATGGTTTTGGGCAGGCTTTGCCGTGTTCGCCAAGTGTTGTAACCCACCACCGCGCCCAAAGCCAAAAGGCCCAAGACCAAGAGACCCAGCTGCAAATCGCTCATGCAGACTCCACCAAACTCGTCGCTGCATCCATGTCCACCGCCACGATGCGCGAGACGCCCTGCTCTTGCATGGTCACGCCGATCAACTGCTCGGCCATTTCCATGGCGATCTTGTTGTGGC
>CAZNWS010000287.1:0-2282 GCA_964576495.1 uncultured Hydrogenophaga sp.
GGGCAAGCGTGCGCGACTGACCACGTTGCCGACCACGAACATGTCGGGCTTGAGTTGCAATTGGTCTGCGCTGTAGCCTTCGATGAGTTCAATGCCCAAGGCGCGCAGCTGGTCGCTCATGGGGGGGTAGACCCCGCTGTCGCAACCGGTGACTCGGTGACCGGCTTCGCGAGCCAAAGCCGCCAAACCACCCATGAACGTTCCGCAAATGCCCAAGATATGTATATGCATGGTCCCGATTTTAGAGGGCTGCACGGTCATGCCCTTTGGGCTCAGCGCCACCTGAGGCGCCCATGCACAATACCGGCATGCAGGAACACGCTTTGTCTCAAGACCAGCAAGCCTTGGAGTTGGCCTCGGTGGCCGCGCGCTGGGTCGTGGAAGAGGGCCTGCGCCCAGGCGAGGCCAAACAGCGCGCGGCGGAGCACTTGGGGTTGAGGGGGCGCGTGCGTTGGCCCGACGAAGCCATGATGGATGCGGCTGTGCGCGAGCACATCGCTGTGTTTTGTCCCGAGAGTCAAGCGCAAGAACTGGCGGCTTTACGCGCCTTGGCTTTGCGTTGGATGACGCGTTTGGCGGATTTCCAACCCCACGTGAGTGGTGCGGTTTGGCATGGCACCGCGACGCGCCACAGCGATGTGTTTTTGCAGTTGTTTTTGGATGACGAAAAAGCCGTGGAGTGGTTGTTGATGGAGCGCCGCGTGATTTACCACCCTGGCTCGGCCAAGGGTTGGCGCGGCGAGATGGTGCCGGTCTTGACCGTGCAGGACGCCGATGAAGCCTTGGGCCCAGTGCTGGTCCACCTCATGTTGCACCAGGCGAACGATGTGCGTGGTGCCCTCAAGCCCGATGCCTTGGGGCGGGCCCCTAGGGGCAATGCAGCGGCTTTACAAGCATTATTGGAGCAGGCAGCATGAGTGACTTGAAAAGACGCACCTTGGTCTGGGGTGGTGTTGGTTTATTGGCTGCGGCCGCGGGTGCAGCGGTGTCATGGCGGCGTTGGACGCCCAAGCCTTTGGCGGATGACGCCGTGAATGGTTTTTGGGCGGCGGCCTTCGACGCCCACCAGGGTGATCGGTCCTGGACCATGGCCGATTTTCGTGGGCAACCCTTGATGCTGAATTTTTGGGCCACTTGGTGCCCGCCTTGCGTGGAGGAAATGCCCTTGTTGGATGCTTTTTACCGACAACGCAAGGCACGGGGCTGGCAAGTTTTTGGTTTGGCGGTGGACCAAGTGCCCGCGGTGCAAAAGTTTTTGCAACGTTTGCCCGTGAGCTTCCCGATCGGTATGGCGGGCTTGGCGGGTGTGGACTTGAGCCGAACTTTGGGAAATGCCACCGGTGGGCTTCCGTTCACGGTGGTGTTTTCTCCCCACGGAGAAGTCGCGCATCGCCAAATCGGTAAGCTGACCGAGGAGGATTTGGAGCGTCTCGGTAGATTATTCCCAGAGCATCTTTAATTGACGGCTTTTGCTGCTATTTATCGACTATTTGCTGCTAAAGTAAATTTTTCTATTTGAGTGATGGTTGGGGTTGTGGCCGACAAAGCCTTTCTTTGCGGTAAACTCTGGCCCATTCATGGGCGCCCATTTTGCGGTTCGATCTGAACGATAGACGAATATGGCGCCGATTTAGCGGCAATTTATTGGAGAAGCTATGGACTTGCGAAAACTGAAGACCTTGATCGATTTGGTCTCCGAATCCAATGTGTCTGAACTGGAAATCACCGAGGCCGAAGGTAAGGTTCGCATCGTCAAGAGCATGCCCACCGGCATGACACCTGCGCCAGTGACTTATGCCATGGCATCCAACCCAGTCCCAGCAGCCGCACCCGCGCCGGTGGTGGACGTCAGCCCTGTGGCGGCCACCGCCGCCGAACCCGCGGGTCATGCAGTGACATCGCCCATGGTGGGGACGTTCTACCGCGCGGCCAGCCCAGGTGCCAAGGCCTTTGTGGAAGTCGGCGACACCGTCAAAGTCGGTCAAACCGTCTGCATTGTGGAAGCCATGAAGATCCTCAACGAGATCGAATCCGACAAGGCCGGCGTGGTCAAGCAAATCCTGATCGACAACGGCCAGGCGGTTGAGTACGGTCAGCCTTTGCTGATCATCGAATAAGTGGCAGGACCATGTTCAAGAAAATCCTGATCGCCAACCGCGGCGAAATTGCCTTGCGCATCCAGCGTGCGTGCAAAGAAATGGGCATCAAAGCGGTGGTGGTTTATTCCGAAGCCGATCGTGACGCCAAATACGTCAAGCTTGCCGACGAAGCGGTGTGCATTG
>CAZNWS010000288.1:0-2282 GCA_964576495.1 uncultured Hydrogenophaga sp.
GTAATAATTCGTTTTTGTTGTTCTTTAAAATTTGTTTAACGGCCGCTGGCTCAACTTGGATAGTTTTCTCATTGGCAACTACCTTAGGTAACATTGCCATTGTTGTTTTATAGATCATACCAATTGGCATTGGAGTTGCACCACTTTGAATAGCGTTTAGTCCATTACCTAAACGATTCATAATTTGTGGACGGGCAACATTAACAAGCGCATCAGCAAATTTGTTTAATGCGGCATTATTGCCTCGTAGCGCACGGATAATACCTGTTGGGCCATCACCGCCGGCCATAGCTTTTACTTTATTAACAAAGTTATCTAAAAAGCCTTCGTCTAATTGTTGTTGTAATTCAGAAACTTTCACTGTTCGTTTTCCTTAATTGCGCGAACTCCTCGGGTAAACTTAGCAGGATCACCATTTTTAATTGCTAATTGCAATCGACGCACCAGCTCTTCGGCTTGATGCTCTGGGTAGTTAGACTGAATAATTTCCACAAGGTTAATAACACGAGCAATAGCTTGTGTTGCAAGTCCTTCAACAAGCAGGTGCTTATCCTGCTTTGGGACTAAACCTGTGATTTCTTCTAAAATGCTACGAGTTTGTTTACGCATGATTATTGTATTTAGTGGTAAATAGAGTTATAGGAGACTTTGAAAATGCAACTTTCCCCAAGCGCACAAGACTTGAGAGATCTAGCAAACCGTTTACAACAGATTAGCGAGTTTGAAACACAAACTGCTGCCGATACGCACAATGCTGAGCATGACATTTCAGATAGCGAACTTGCTCGCTTGAAAATGGCTCTGCGTCCGCTAGTTGGTAGCGACATGCAAAGCCGTTTTACCCAGGTTTTAAACAAGATGATTACTAGCCAGCCAATCACCTTTGCTGAATCCAAATTGATTACTTCTGCTTTCATTAGCATGGCTGATATTATTGCAAGCGACTCATCATTGATTGCTCGTTTACGCAAGGATATCAAAGACTACAATGCTGAAAAAGGTGGCGACAATTCTGAAGGCGACGATTACAGTCCAGGAATTGAGCCAGACGACTTTGAAGATCAGACTGACGGCTTTGGCAATTCAATTGAAGAACCAACTGACGATTCTGACTACGAATTAAAGTAATCAAATATCTCTACTCACAATAGCCCTTAGTGCATCCCTGTTAACGCTAGTAGCAACAGGAGTAGCTAGGGGCTTTTTAGTATCTGAATTTTCAGCCCAAGGTGCCTTTGTAACATCAAGCGGGCCAGATTGTGCAGGTGCCGTGTTTACTGTTGTGCCAGAATTTGTACGTTTTAGCTTGTCGTAAACATCGCCTGCTTTCATAGTTGTACTTGCACCATCATCTGCCGCATCACTGATACGAAGTGTGTCTGGATTAAAGCTCAAATCAATCTTTTGTCCAACTGCACTTGAACTACGAGTTTTCATAAACTGTAACTGTACCATGCAACGTTCACGCATTGTAGGAGTACTGTAGATACCAAACACGTTGTCAGCAGTTTGAATCTTTGACAAACCACCAGCAATCATACTGTGATCAAATTCTACACTTTCAACAGCACTACGGTTTAACTGTGAAGCTGTTGCTAACAATAACTGTTCAGTGACAACCATGTTACGCAATTCTTCTGCTACCAACTTGTCCTTAACAAACATATCGCTAACGCTAATCTTTTGACTTGCTGGCATCATCAAGTCCAAGTAGTCAACTAAGATAGCATCTACTTTAATCTTGCGCTGTGTTTGGAATTCCCGTACCCATGCAAGCAAATCGTTTGCTGTAATGCCGTTTGTTAACTGCACAATTTGTAGTACGCCAGCTTTCTTTGCATTAAAACGCACCTTAAGGTCAACGTCGTCAAGACGCTTAAACACTTCTCTAGTTGGTGTGTCTGTTAGCATAGCGTCCATACGCATAGCACACAAACCTTCTGCAAGTTCAAGACTAAAGTAAACAGTATTCAGTCCGGTCATTGACCAGTTTAGTGCTAAGTTTTGCAAGAACAAACTTTTACCTGCGCCGGATGCTCCAGCAAAGATGTTTAGTTCGCCTCTGTTGAAACCACCATACAGTTTATCGTCAAGTGTTTTCCAGCCTGTGCTTAATTGTCCGTTGTTATCTTTTAGTCTTTCAAGACGTGCTCGTGGATCTTCAAAGTAGTCTGTACCAAATGTCTTTGGTAATCCAACTTGTACTGCTTCTTTGATTAGCTTTTCAACTGAACCATATTGACTTTTGTCGAGCAAGTCTGCACTGGTTAGAATAGCTCGCT
>CAZNWS010000289.1:0-2264 GCA_964576495.1 uncultured Hydrogenophaga sp.
CAAAAATTACATCACCCAAAGCGGTTACGACCGCTTGCGCCACGAGCTCATGTCGCTCATCGACGAGGAGCGCCCGCGCATCGTCGAGATCGTGCATTGGGCCGCGAGCAACGGCGACCGATCCGAAAACGGTGACTACCTCTACGGCAAAAAACGACTGCGCGAAATCGACCGCCGCATCCGTTTTTTGACCAAGCGCCTGGAGATCGCCGAGGTCGTCACGCCCAGCATTCACCACGGCCGAGACCAGGTGTTTTTTGGAGCCACCGTGACCTACGCCGATCAGCGCGGAACCGAGACCACGGTGACGATTTTGGGCGTGGACGAAGCCGACAGCGCGGCCCAACAAATCAGCTGGATCTCGCCCGTGGCGCGGGCTTTGCTCAAAAGCCGCGTGGGCGATGTGGTGCGCTTGCAGTTGCCCAGCGGTTGGGACGAACTCGAGGTGCTGGCGGTCAGTTACCCCGAAAAGGGCTGAATCAAGTCCGCGTGGGCTTGGCGCGTTGGGCTTTGATCACCGATGGCGTGCGCTTGAGCGTGCGCAACACCTCGGCCAAATGCACACGGTCGCGCACGGCCAGTGTGAATACCAGGTCCGTGGTGCTTTGCGCGGGCTCGCGCCCCATGTCGACGTGGGTGATGTCGGCCTCGGCCGCGGCCACCGCCGCCGACACGCGGGCCAACACCCCTTTGCCATTGGCCACCGTCACCAGCACGCCCGATTCAAACGCACGGGTAGGTTCTTCTGACCACTCCACGCCCAAGAAACGTTCGCTGTCGCGCGCCAACAAACGTTTGCCGTGCGGGCACTCGTCGGTGTGCACCATCAAGCTTTCGCCGCGGCCCAAATAGCCCACGATGCCGTCGCCCGGAATGGGTTTGCAGCAGCTGGCGTATTGCACCGAATGACCTTCGCTGCCGTCGAGCGTGAGCACGCCTTGGCTCACCGTGTCTTCGTCCACGCTGAAGCGCGCCGTGCTGATGAGCAAGGGGTCGGGGCGTTGACCCGCTTCGGTCAAGATGGCGGCCAATTTTTTGGCCACCATGCTGGCGATGCGTTTGCCCATGCCGATGTCGTTGAACAGTTCATCGACGGTGCGGTTACCAGTGAAGCGCAAGAGCTTGTCCCACAGGGATTTTTCTGGCTCGTCATCGCCTGGCATGGTCGCCAAACCCTCGCTGCGCAAGGCTTGCCTGAGCATGCGGCGGCCCAAATCCATGCTGGTGTTCTCGCCAGCGGTCTTGAAATGGTGGCGAATTTTGGAGCGTGCTCGGCCGGTTTTCACGAAGGACAACCACACCGGACTGGGCTCGGCCTTGGCATCGGTGATGACCTCAACCACGTCGCCGTTGTTCAATTCGGAGCGCAAGGCGCGTTGCTCACCGTTGATGCGACACGCCACCGCGTGGTGGCCCACATCGCTGTGGATGGCGTAGGCAAAGTCCATGACCGTGGCGCCGCGCGGCATGGCCATGATCTTGCCTTTGGGCGTGAACACATAGACCGCATCGGGGAAGAGGTCGATCTTGATGTGGTCCCAGAACTCAGCCGCGTCGTGGGTTTCTTGCTGGATGTCCAGCAAAGATTGCAGCCACTGTGTGCCCAGGTTTTGTGCAGCAGCACTGTCGGGGGCCTTGGCTTTGTACAGCCAGTGCGCGGCCACGCCGGATTCGGCCACCACGTCCATGGATTCGGTGCGCAGCTGAAACTCAATGTTGGTGCCCACGGGGCCAATCAGCGTGGTGTGCAGCGATTGGTAGCCGTTGGCTTTGGGAATGGCCACGTAGTCGCGGAACTTGCCGGGCACGGGCTTGTACATCTGGTGCAAGATGCCCATGCCGGTGTAGCAGTCCTTGATCTCGGGCACGATGATGCGAAAGCCGTAAATGTCGGTGACCTGCGAGAACGACAGGTGTTTGCCGTCCATTTTTTGGTAGATCGAGTGCAGGGTTTTTTCGCGGCCCAAGATGCGCACCGCCATGCCTTGGGCTTCGAAGGCTTGCTGCACCTCGAGTTTGACGCGGTCGATCAGGTCGGTGCGGCGCTTGCGCGATTTTTCCAAGGCCTTGTTGAGCACTTGGTAGCGCCACGGCAGCAAGAAGCGAAACGACAGGTCTTGCAGCTCACGGTAGGTGAAGTTCAGGCCCAAGCGGTGTGCGATGGGCGCATAAATTTCCAGCGTTTCGCGGCTGATGCGGCCCCACTTGGTGCGCGGCATGTCGCCCATGGTGCGCATGTTGTGGGTGCGGTCGGCCAGCTTGAT
>CAZNWS010000290.1:0-2263 GCA_964576495.1 uncultured Hydrogenophaga sp.
GCCAAAGAAACCGACGTGGCGTATTTGGGTTTTGTGCTGAGCTTGGCCCAGCGCTTGATGGTCATCGGTGGTGTCGTCAGCGTGCTGATCGGCGCTGCCTGGATGATGAGCCTGCCCGAAAAAATGCAGTGGTTCGCTGGCTCTTTGTGGATGTGGTTGGCCGTGGCAGCCTTGTTGGCCGTGGTGGCCATGCCCATGGCTTTGCGTGCACGTTTAGACCAAGGCGTCTGGGGTTATGCGGTGTTTGGCGCCGGTGCGGTGGCGCTCATCGTGGTGGGCGTAGCGCGTGAAGTTTTGCGCTTCGTCACGCTGCTGGGCAGCCACGGTTACGACGCGATGGACTACCGCATCAACATGGACTGGTACAGCACGGTCTTGTTCTTCGTCACCTTTGCGGTGATTGGCGGCACCACGCTGGCCTACTTGCTAACCGTGGCGTGGCAAGCAGGTCAACACAAAGACGGCGTCTACACCCCCAGCCCCGCGGTGACCCGCATAGGCCAATGGTCGGTGGGTTTGTTGGTGGCCTGGACGGTGGCTTACTTTGCTGTCGGTTTTTGGGTCTGGGCGCGTTGAGTGCGGGAGTGAACACATGAATGCAAACAATTCCAAATTCCGCAACATGCCAGCGGGCACTCGCCGCCGTGTGGTTATGTGGTCCGCACTGGTCGCGGTCTGCGTTGTGTTGAGCGCTTCCTTTGCAGCGCGGGTGCTGGCGCAAAACACGCCAGCACCAGCCGCCGCCAAAGCGCCTGCGCCTTCAGCACCCGTGCTTGCCAGCACTATGGCGCACAGCTGTGCTGCCTGCCACGGCACCAACGGCCAACTCGGCGACGAATCGTTCGCCCCCTTGGCAGGGATGCCCGCGGGCCAATTCGTCAAAACCATGACCGACTTCCGCGAAGGCCGCCGCCCCGCCACCTTGATGGGCCACGTGGCCAAAGGCTTCAGCGATGAAGACCTCAAGGGCATGGGCGAGTTCTTTGCCGCACAAACCGCACTTGGCAACGCCGCAGGAGCCCAACGATGAACCCCACGCACGACACTTCTCGCCGCGACTGGCTCACCCAGGCCTTGGGCCTCTTGTCCGTGGCCGCAGCACCGAGCTTGGCCTTTGCCAACAACGCCGCGCACATCGTCATCGTCGGCGGTGGCGTCGGTGGTGCAACGGCTGCCAAATACCTCAAGCTATTCAACCCGCAACTGCGCGTGACCGTGATCGAAAAGAACCCGGTTTATGTGCGCCCCTACGGCTCGTCCGAGGTCCTCAATCAGCACGCCAAGATGAGCGATCTGAATGTGAGCTATGACACCCTCAAGAGCCGCTATGGCATTGAGTTTGTGTTCGACACCGTCACAGGCCTGGACCCACACGCACGGGTGATCAGCACCTTGGGCAAACAAAAAATTGGCTACGACCGCCTGATCGTCTCACCCGGCATTCAGCTCACGTACAACGCCTACGCCGGTTACAGCGAAGCCGTGGCCAACCAATCCGTGCCTTCGGGTTGGATCCCGGGTCAGCAAACCGCGCTCTTGGCCAAGCAGCTCCAAGGCATGCGCCAAGGCGGCACCTTTGTGTTGGCCGCGCCGCCCAACCCCTACCGCTGCCCGCCCGGCCCGTATGAGCGCGCGGCGCTCATGACTGAGTGGTTCGCCAAGCACAACCCCACGGCCAAGGTCATCATCGTGGACCCCAAAGACAGCTTCGTGACCGACGAGACGATGATGCTCGGCTGGAACCGCTTGTACAACTTCAACCTACCCGACGACTACGTCAAAAAAATGTCGGCCGCGGTCGAGTTGATTCAGCACAGCAAGCCCAGCATGCTCAGCTGGATGCGCGGCAAAGATGGTGGTCGCACACTCGCGATTGATGCCAGGAACATGCGCATCGAAACCGAAGGCGAGACCATCAAGGCCGACGTCATCAACGTCATTCCGCCCATGAAGGCGGGCCAAGTGGCCATGACATTGGGCCTGGCCGACAGCAGCGGTTTTTGCCCCGTTGAACGTCGCACCTTTGCCTCGACCTTGGTGCCCAACGTCTATGTCATTGGTGATGCAAGCATCGCCGACGCCATGCCCAAGAGCGGCTTCTCGGCCAATACCCAATCCAAGGTCGTGGCGCGCGCCATCGTTGAAGAGCTGGCCGGTAAATCCGCTCCCGAACCCCTGTGGGAAAACACCTGCTACGCCCTGGCGGGCAAAGACTACGGCCTGTTCGTGGCCGACGTCTTCAAGATCCAGGCCGACGGCAAGA
>CAZNWS010000291.1:0-2259 GCA_964576495.1 uncultured Hydrogenophaga sp.
CCAGCCCGACGTGATCTTGGTGGGCGACAGCAGCCGCGAGGGCTTGCTCAAACGCCCTGGATGGTCGCGTTTGTCGGCCGTGCAGCAACAGCGCTTGTGTGTGCTGACCCAATCTGAGTCGGACATGCTGGTGCGCGCGGGGCCGCGCATGGCCGAAGGTGTTCGATTGATGGTGGCTTGTCTGAACCGCGTCGGTGTTGCGAAGGCGGTTCGACCATGAACACAGCGGTTCACACACGGCGCTGGGCCTGGGGCTTGATGCTGCTGGGCCTGTGCTGCGTGGGCTTTGGCACCATGGCCGGCAGTGAAGGTTGGCAGGCGTGGTGGCGCTTGGACGATGCGCTGATCCACAGCGTGGTGATGGACATCCGCTTGCCGCGCAGCGTGGGTGCTTGGTTGGGGGGTGCTTTGTTGGGCTTGGCCGGGGCCGTGGCGCAAGGCTTGTTTCGCAACCCCTTGGCCGATCCGTATTTGTTGGGTAGCGCCTCCGGCGCGTCTTTGGGTGTGGCGCTTTATTTGAGCCTATTGGGCGGCAGTGCCTGGGCCGTGGGCTTGGCGCACATCCTGGGGATGACGGGGGCGGCGTTTGTGGGTGCGGTGGTGGCGGTCTTGTTGACCTTGGCTCTGGCCCGGGGTGTGCAGCAAACCTTGCGCTTGTTGCTAGCGGGGGTGGTGGTGGGCGTGGTCTTGGGCGCGCTCACGTCCTTGTTGGGCTTGTTGCAACCGCAGGTTTTGCAAACCATGCAGGGCTTTATGTTGGGCTCCACCGCCTTTGTGTCGTGGGCGTCTTGCCTGACCATGGCTGGGGTGTTGGTCGTGTGCGTGGCCTTGTCCGCCGCGTTTGCCCGCGTGCTCGATGCCTTGACCTTGGGTGAGGCCACGGCCCAAAGCTTGGGCGTGCCCTTACCCTTGGCCCGTTTCGTGTTGGTCGCGGTGCTCTCGCTGGCCACGGCTGCGGCGGTGGCACAAATGGGTTTGGTGGCCTTTGTGGGCTTGGCCGCGCCGCACGTGGTGCGATCTTGGGTGCGCACCACCCATGCCGGGGTGCTGTGGCTGTCGGCGGGAATGGGCGGTGTGTTGTTGGTTGTGGCCGATACCTTCGCGCGAGTGTTGTTGGCGCCGCAAGAGTTGCCGGTCGGTGTGCTCACCGCTGTCTTGGGTGGTGGTTATTTGTTGTGGCGCTTGTACCGCGTCTCGGGTGCCGGAGGTCGTGCATGACGCTCGCGCTACAAGCCCAAGGTTTGCGTGTTCGGCTCGGCGATCGCTGGGCCTTGGACGGGGTGGATGTGTCGATCGCGGCGGGTCAATGGACCTGCGTGGTGGGGCCCAACGGGGCCGGCAAGTCGACCCTGCTCAAGGCCTTGGCCGGCTTGGTGCCGCACGAAGGTCGGGTGTGGTGGCAAGGACAAGACCGCGAACTGCTGAGCCGCCGCGCGCGGGCGCAACAACTGTCCTGGTTGGGGCAGGGCGAAAGCACCACCTTGGACCTTCGGGTGTGGGACGTGGTCATGCTCGGTCGTTTGCCGCACCAGCCTTGGTTGGGTGCCCCCTCAAGCACCGATGCGCAGATGTGCGAAGCCGCGCTCAAAGCCACCCAAGCTTGGGAATGGCGCGAACGCACGCTGGGTGAACTCTCCGGCGGCGAACGCCAGCGCGTGCTTTTGGCCCGCGCCATGTCGGCCAATGCGCCCACGATGCTGATGGACGAACCCTTGGCCAATTTGGATCCGCCGCACCAAGTCGATTGGTTGGAGCAGGTGCATTGCCTGCGAGCCCAAGGCACCACGGTGCTCAGCGTCTTGCACGAGATCGGCATGGCCTTGCACGCCGACCACATCATCGTCATGGACCGTGGCCACGTGGTGCACCATGGTGCTTGTGGCGACGCCGCCACCCACCGCGCCATCGAAGCGGTGTTTGATCAGCGCATCCGCATCGTGGCGCTGCAAGACCAGTGGGTGGTCTTGCCCCAATGAGGTCGCCTCACGGCGCAGGGGTCTTGGGTTTGAAGTCGCAGTAGGCCGCCACCGAGCAGTGCCAGCACTGCGGCTTGCGCGCTTGGCAAACGTAGCGGCCGTGCAAGATCAGCCAGTGGTGCGAATCCACCGCGTACTCGGCGGGCACGCGTTTCAAGAGCTGCATTTCCACCGCCAAGGGGTTCTTACCCGGGGCCAAACCAGTGCGGTTGCTGACCCGAAAAATGTGCGTGTCCACCGCCATGGTCGGCTCACCAAAGCCCACGTTGAGCACCACGTTGGC
>CAZNWS010000292.1:0-2254 GCA_964576495.1 uncultured Hydrogenophaga sp.
CTTGGTTGGAAGACTTGTTGCTGGACTACAAAGGCAGCTTGGTCACCATCAGCCACGACCGCGCCTTCTTGGACCGCGTGGCCACGCGCATGGTCGAACTCGACCGCGGTCGCTTGCTGAGCTACCCCGGCAACTTCGCCCAATACCAAACCCTCAAGGAAGAGCAGCAGGCACAAGAGGCTGTCATCAATGCCCGGGCAGACAAATTGCTCGCACAAGAAGAGGTGTGGATCCGCAAAGGCGTGGAGGCCCGCCGCACCCGCGCACAGGGCCGCATCACTCGGCTTGAACAACTGCGTTCGCAACGCGCACAGCGGCGCGATGCGGTGGGCAGCGTCAAACTGGAAGTCTCCAGCGGTCAGAGCAGCGGCAAGATCGTGGCCGAACTCGACGACGTCAGCAAGGCCTTTGTGCAAGCTGACGGCACACGCAAAACCGTGGTGCGATCGGTCACGGCCACTTTGCTGCGCGGCGACAAGATCGGCTTGATCGGCCCCAACGGCGCAGGTAAGACTACCTTGCTCAAACTGATCTTGGGCGAACTGTCTCCCGACAGCGGCACCGTGCGCCAGGGCAGCAAAATCACCGTGGCGTATTTCGATCAGATGCGCGAACAAATCAACTTGGACGCCACGCTGGAAGACTTCATCAGCCCGGGCAGCGAATGGATCGAAATCGGCAGCAAACGCACCCACGTCAAAAGCTATTTGTCCGACTTCTTGTTCTCACCAGCCCGTGCCAATGCGCCGGTGCGCACCTTGTCGGGGGGCGAACGCAACCGCTTGCTGTTGGCGCGTTTGTTCGCGCGTCCAGCCAACGTCTTGGTGCTCGACGAACCCACCAACGATTTGGACATCGACACCTTGGAATTGCTTGAAGACTTGCTGCAGCAATACGAAGGCACGGTGTTTTTGGTCAGCCACGACCGCCGCTTCTTGAACAACGTCGTCACCAGCACCCTGGTCTCGGAGGGCGATGGCGCTTGGCGCGAATACGTCGGGGATGTTGAAGATTGGATGACCCAGTCCGCACGTGCACAAATGAACAGCGCCATTGCAACGCCATCCCCTGTTGTGCCCGCCAACAAACCGGCACCGTCAGCAGTACCTGTGGCGAACACGGTCAAGCGCAAGCTCAGCTACAAAGAGCAGCGCGAACGCGACGCCTTGCCCGAAACCATCGCCGCTCTAGAACAAGAGCAAGCCGAGATTGCCGCCCAACTCGAGGATGGGCAACTCTTCGCCACCGACCCCACCAAGGCGCTTCAACTTTCAACCCGACTCGCCGAGGTCGAAGCGCAATGGCTCACGGCCATGGAACGGCTCGATGAGCTGAGCACTTCATGAACACACATGAATGGTGGGCCTTGCTGGTATTGGCCACCGCCACCAGTTTTACACCCGGGCCCAACACCACGCTCTCGGCCACCTTGGCCGCCAATGGAGGCCTGCGCTCGGCGTTGCGTTTTGTTTTTGCCGTACCAGTGGGTTGGGGTTTGCTGCTCTTGATCGGCAGCTTGGGCTTTGGCGCTTTGGTGTTGGCGGTGCCTGCCCTGCGCTGGGTAATTGTGTTGGCCGGATCGGCCTATCTCTGTTGGCTGGCGTGGCGCTTGGCGAACAGCCAGCGCTTGCAAGACCTCTCGCAAGCCCCCATGCGCGTGGGCTTTTGGCAAGGCGTGGGCTTGCAATTCCTCAACATCAAAGCTTGGATGATGGCCTTGTCGATCGTCGGTGGCTGGATCAGCGGCCAAGCCGACGCGGCGGCCCGCTTCGTTCAGGTCTTGCCCGTGCTCATGACTTACGCCCTGCTCAGCAACTTGGCTTACGCCAGCGTGGGTTCGGTGCTGCGGCACTGGTTGGCGGGACCAACCGTCAACGGCCAAAGCACCGGTGGACGTCTGCGCCGGTTCAACCAAACCATGGCCTTGGCCTTGGTGTTGACAGCCGTTTGGATGGTATGGAACCAAACAGCATTCGCTTATATTTAGACCGTATGTTCAACACCGCTTTCGTCTTCGTTCGACGCATCTGGCCCAGCCTTACTTTGATTGCCGGTTTGCTGGGTGTGTGCCCTGCGCTGGCGCAAAACTGGTCCCCCGCGACCAAAGCCAGTGCGACGGTGGTGGACACCGGGCAAGTGCGTGCTGAGTTGGTGGCGCACGCGCCTCAAGGCGCGGGGCCAGACCAAGCCGTGTGGGTGGGTTTGCTGCTGGACCACGCCCCCCAGTGGCACACCTATTGGCAAAACCCGGGCG
>CAZNWS010000293.1:0-2248 GCA_964576495.1 uncultured Hydrogenophaga sp.
GGCCGCGGCAAAAGCCACACCACGGCGCAACGCGCCAGCAACGAGCGGCAGCGTCACGCGCCACCACACCCGCCAGGGCGACGCCCCTAAGCTGGCCGCGGCCTGCGCGTATTGCGCGGGCAGAGCATCGAGCGCTGCGGCCAATGCCTTGGCCACAAAGGGATAGGCCAGCAACGCATAGGCCAAGACCAAGAGCGGCAAGCTGGCCAACCACTGCGGGTACAAGAGCAAAAAACCAAACGCCAAGGCCACGGGCGAGACCACCAGCGGCGCGTACGCGCTGGCGCGCCATGCCAGTGCGGGTGCCGCCCAGCGGCGCATGGCGTGGCCGGCCAAAGCGTGCAACACGCCCAAGAGCGTGGCCACCGCCAAGGCCATCGCGGTGAAGCGCAAGGTGTTGCCCAAGGCCAAGCGCACGTCGTCATCGGCCCACACCGTGTCGCCCTGCCCCCACACCGCCGCCTGCATCCCCTGCACCAAGAGCGCGAGCAAGGGCGCGCCACACAGCAGCAACCAGGTCAACAGCGACAGCGACCACCAGCCCCACGCCGCGCGACCCGCCAAAGCCTGGCGTGGCACGGGCACCACCCGGCCAGGGATGGCCAAGCGACGCTCCACCCAGGCATAGACCCAGGCCACGCCCACGGTCAGCGCCAGCATGGCCACGGCCAAACGCGCCGCCGGGCCCAGGGCCAGCTCGTGCGCCACCAGCGTGTAAATCTCCACCTCCACCGTGGCCCAGCGCTGGCCGCCGAGCACCAGCGCCAAACCAAAACCGGTGAAGCAATACAAAAACACCAAGCACAGCGCCGACGCCAACCACGGCATCACCACCGGCCACTCCACCCGCCAAAACGCCCGCCAAGGCGTGGCGCCCAAGGTGCGCGCCGCGGCCAGCTGGCGTGCGCTCACCCGCGCCAGACCGTCCACGCCAGCGCGCACCACCAAACACAGGTTAAAAAACACATTGCCCAAGAGCAACAGCCCAGGCGTCTCGGCCAAGGACCAACCCATCTGCGCCAAGGGCTCGCCCAGCCAACCGCGCGGTCCCCAGAGCGACAACACGCCGAGCGCCGCCACCAGCGTGGGCACCACAAAGGGCAACATCAAGGCGCGCTGCCACCACAGGCGCCCACGAAATTCCAGCCGCGCCAAGACCCAAGCCATGGGCAGGCCCAGCACCAAACACAGCACACACGTGGCCAACGCTTGCACCAGCGTCCAACCCACACGAAAGCGCAGGTGCGCGTCCTGCCACCAGGGTCCGCTGTCGCTCGTGGCCATGCCAGCCACCGGATCGCCCCACAGGCCTTGACCCAGCAAACGCGCCACCGGCGCGGCCAAGGCCAAGACCACCACCAACACAGGCAGTGCCGCCAGCCACAAGGTGTGGCTGCGTTGGCGAATCACTTGAGCACCACCCGCGTCCAGCGCTGCTGCCAAGCACCGGCCTGCTCGGTCAATGTTTTGAGGGGCAACGATTCAAAACGCGCGGGCGCTTGCGCGTGTTGCATCACCGGGTCGAGGGACACGCCGGGCTCGACCGGGTACATCCACATCGTGGTTTGCAAGGCTTGCTGCACCGGGGTCGAACGCAAGAAGGCGATGAACTTCACGCCAGCCTCGCGGGCTTTGCCGCCGTTGATCAAGGCCGCACCCTCGACTTGGCGAAACACACCGCCGGCCAAGAACAGGTTGGCCGTGGGTGAGGTGCTGATTTTTTCTTTGCTGTAGAACACCTCAGCCGCAGGACTGGTGGCGTAGCTCACCACGATGGGGCGGGTGCCGCCGTTGCGCGTGAACTCGGTGTAGTAGGCCTCGCTCCAGCCCTTGACCACCTTGACGCCGTTGGTACGCATCTGGCCCCACCAATCGAAAGCGGGCTTTTCGCCCAAGCCGGCGATGGTGGCCAGCATGAAGGCTTGGCCCGGGCTGGACGTGGCGGGGTTGGGCACCACCAGCAAATCGCGGTAAGCGGGGGTGGCCAGGTCTTGCAGGGTTTTGGGCAAGGCCAAGCCTTTTTTCTCGAACCAGGCCTTGTCGATGTTGAGGTTCACAAAACCAACGTCGATGGGCACCACGCCGGCGTGCACGCCGCTGCGATCGGCCTGATCGGACATGGCCGCATTGGCCGCACGTTGTGCGATGGAGCCGATGTCGCTGTCCAAGATGCCCGATGCCAGCGCGCGCGGCAGCAAGGTGTTGTCGATGCCGTAGACCACATCGGCCACGGGCGAGGCTTTGGACA
>CAZNWS010000294.1:0-2234 GCA_964576495.1 uncultured Hydrogenophaga sp.
TGAACGCCCCTTGGGTGTCGCATGGTTATGGCGAATTCAGCGCTGCACGGGGCATTTTGCTTTCCATCTACGCAGCCATTTTGTTGGTCTCATTGGGCATGCTTTTTAAAACAGCACCGATCGCAGTCGGGTCGCTGTTACTGATTCAAGTGATTTACAAAATTACCACGCCTCTTTCCGTGGGCGCTTTGGATAACCCTGTGGTCATCAGCAACCTCATCATCGCGGCTCTCCACAGCGCCACTTTGTTGCTGATATTCAGAAATTTACATAGCCATCTCATCGCTCCACAGACCTCGATCCATTGACTGCTCACCTGAAAACGAGTCATGTCAAGGAGACCATGGAACGAATGTGCTGGCTTTGACTCACAATCACCACCATGAAACGCCTGTCTCAATACTTTTTCCGCGGCTTGATCACGTTCTTGCCCGTGGGTTTGACGGTCTACGTGCTCTACCTCTTCGTGACCTGGGTCGAGGGATCGGCCATGCGGATGTTGCGCCCCCTCACCGGCGACTTTTATTTGCCAGGTCTGGGTATTCTGTTGGGTGCAGGATGGATCTTGGTTTTGGGTTTTTTGGTTTCGCAGCCCTTCATGGCACGCGTTTTGAATTGGGTCGAGTTGCCCTTCACCAATTTGCCCTTGGTCAAAAGCATTTATTCATCGCTCAAAAGCTTTGCCGATTACTTTGCCCCCCACGAACGCGACGCCCAACAGGTGGTCTTGCTACAACCGCCGGGGGGGGAGATGTCCATCGTGGGTTTGGTGACGCGTCAAAGCCTGGTGGGTTTGCCGCTGAAACCCGACCAAGAGGCTCACGTGGCGGTGTATTTGCCCATGGGTTATATGATCGGCGGCTACACCGTGTTTGTGCCGCGCAGCTGGGTTCAGGTGCTGGACATGTCGGTGGAAGAAGCCATGCGGTCTTCGCTGATCGCTTGGATGAGCCAGCCCAAAAAACCACCTGCCTGATTTTTTGCCCATGTCTTCACCCGATTTCCAATCCCAAGCCTTCCTCACCCAGCACGTTCAAGACACGCTGAATTTCTACGAACCACGTACCTTTGACCCTCAAGGCGGCTTTTTTCACTATTACAAAGACGATGGTCAGGTGTATGAGCGAAGCCATCGCCATCTGGTAAGCGCGACTCGCTTTGTGTTCAATTGGGCCCAAGCCTTCCACCACACTCAAAAACAGATGTACTTGGAGTGGACCCGACATGCACTGGCCCACTTGCAACGTTTTGTCATCAACACAGGGCCGCAGAACGGCCTGAGCGCATGGACGCTGCGCGATCAACGCATCGAAGATGCCACCGTTTTTGCCTACGGTCAGGCCTTTGTCCTCTTGGCCAAAGCCCATGCGCACCGCGTGGGCTGTGCCAGCGAACAGGACGTGGCCAACGCTTTTGACCGAATGAACTCGGCCTTTTGGTTGCACGACCACTCGGCTTATGCCGACGAGATCACACCTGAGGGCATCTTGATCGACTACCGCGGGCAAAACGCCAACATGCACATGTGCGAGGCCTGTTTGGCGGCACACGAATTCACTGGTGATGGGCGCTACCTCGATCGTGCATTGCAACTCATCGAGCGTTTTGCTTTTGATCTGGCCGACCAAGCCCATGGCATGGTTTGGGAGCATTACCGGAGCGACTGGTCCATCGATTGGGCCTACAACCAAGACAACCCCGGCAACATCTTCAAACCTTGGGGTTTTCAAACGGGTCATCAAACCGAGTGGGCCAAACTGCTGTTGACAGCCAACGAGTTCTGTCCTGATCCCCGTTGGGTGAAGCGGGCCCAAGAGCTTCACGATGCGGCTTACCGGCACGGCTGGGACAACGAGCATGGTGGTTTGATTTATGGCTTTGCCCCGGACCACCGCCCTTGCGATACCGATAAATATTTTTGGGTTCAGGCGGAGTCGTTCGCGAGCGCATGGCGCCTGTGGCGCGTGACCCAAGACCCGAAATACCTAGATCAATACCGTGCCACTTGGCAGTGGAGCTGGGCCCACCTGGTGGACCACCAACATGGCGCTTGGTTTCGGATCGTCGACGCTCAGGGCGGTAAATTGGAAGACACCAAGTCTCCAGCTGGCAAGACCGACTACCACACCATGGGAGCTTGCTGGGACGTGATGAAAGTTGGCGGCCTCAACCCCTGACATTTTTTTGCCCAAATCAAAAACGTTTTTGGGGTTTACCCCATGTACCTAGGAAGC
>CAZNWS010000295.1:0-729 GCA_964576495.1 uncultured Hydrogenophaga sp.
CTCCCATCAATTGTGTCTTCATTGTGCCCCCGATCCGCTGGTTTTGCGGGGGTGTCACGGGTTTTACGTACACTTCGCGTTCTCGCTATTTTTGTCACTTTCGCTTGTTCGGTTCTGCGCAGGGCGCAGGGCTGGGAGATCGCCATGAAATTTCGCTTCCCCATCGTCATCATCGACGAAGACTTTCGCTCGGAAAACACCTCGGGCTTGGGCATCCGCGCCTTGGCCCAAGCCATGGAGGCCGAGGGTTTTGAGGTCTTGGGGGTGACAAGCTACGGCGACCTGAGCCAGTTCGCGCAGCAGCAAAGCCGCGCCAGTGCCTTCATCTTGTCGATCGACGACGAAGAGTTCACGCCCGGCCCCGACCTGGACCCCGCGGTGCTCAACCTGCGCCACTTCATCACCGAGGTGCGCCGCAAAAACGCCGAGGTGCCGATCTACATCCACGGTGAAACCAAAACCAGCCGCCACTTGCCCAACGACATCTTGCGCGAGTTGCACGGTTTTATCCATATGTTCGAGGACACGCCCGAGTTCGTGGCGCGCCACATCATCCGAGAAGCCAAGAGTTACCTCGAGGGCATCCAGCCGCCCTTCTTCAAAGCTTTGCTCGATTACGCCGAAGACGGCTCATTTTCTTGGCACTGCCCCGGCCACTCTGGCGGCGTGGCGTTTTTGAAGAGCCCCATCGGTCAGATGTACCACCAGTTTTACGGTGAGAACATGTTG
>CAZNWS010000295.1:739-2226 GCA_964576495.1 uncultured Hydrogenophaga sp.
GCTCGATCACAACGGTGCGATCGGCGCCTCCGAGCGCAACGCCGCGCGCATCTTCAACGCAGACCACTGCTTCTTCGTGACCAACGGCACCAGCACCTCCAACAAGATGGTGTGGCACCACACGGTGGCGCCAGGCGATGTGGTGGTGGTGGACCGCAACTGTCACAAGTCGATCCTGCACAGCATCATCATGACCGGGGCCATCCCCGTGTTCCTGAAGCCGACACGCAACCACTACGGCATCATCGGACCCATCCCCCAGAACGAATTCACGGTCGAGTCGATCCAAGAAAAAATCCGTGCCAACCCCTTGTTGTCGGGCGTGGATGCGGCGACCGTCAAGCCGCGCGTGCTCACGCTCACGCAGTCCACTTACGACGGCGTGCTCTACAACACCGAAACCATCAAGCACATGCTCGATGGTTATGTGGCCAACCTGCACTTTGACGAAGCCTGGTTGCCGCACGCGGCCTTCCACAGCTTTTATGGCCATTTCCACGCCATGGGCAAAAAGCGTGAGCGACCCAAAGCGTCGGTGGTCTATTCCACCCAGTCCATTCACAAGCTGCTGGCAGGCATCAGCCAAGCCAGCCATGTGCTCGTTCAAGACTCACAAAACGTCAAGCTCGACCGCCACCTCTTCAATGAGGCTTATCTGATGCACACCAGCACCAGTCCGCAATACGCCATCATCGCCAGCTGTGACGTGGCTGCGGCCATGATGGAGCCGCCCGGTGGCCGTGCTTTGGTGGAAGAGAGCATCTTGGAGGCGCTGGACTTTCGCCGTGCCATGCGCAAGGTTGACGAGGAGTTCGGCCTTGATGACTGGTGGTTCAAGGTCTGGGGCCCCGATGAGTTGTGCGAAGAGGGCGTGGGCGAGCCCAGCGACTGGGTGCTCAACGACAAGCCGCCGCGCCCCAACGCGCCGGTGCGCACCGAAAAAGACTGGCACGGCTTTGGCGACATGGCCCCCGACTTCAACATGCTCGACCCGATCAAGGCGACCATCGTCACGCCGGGCTTGAACCTCAAGGGCGACTTTGCCGAGACCGGCATCCCGGCCTCCATCGTCACCAAATTTTTGGCCGAGCACGGTGTGGTGGTCGAGAAGACCGGCCATTACAGCTTCTTCATCATGTTCACCATTGGCATCACCAAGGGCCGTTGGAACACCTTGCTCACCGCGCTGCAGCAGTTCAAGGACGACTACGACCGCAACCAGCCGATGTGGCGCATCCTGCCGGACTTTTGCAAAAAGCACCCCCGTTACGAAAAAATGGGCTTGCGCGATTTGTGCCAGCACGTGCACGCGCTCTACGCCAAGTACGACATTGCGCGCTTGACCACCGAGATGTACCTGAGCGACCTCACGCCGGTCATGAAGCCTTCGGACGCGTTTGCGCACATCGCGCAGCGTACCACTGAGCGCGTGCCGATCGACGAGCTCGAAGGTCGCATCACCACCAGCTTGGTCACGCCGTACCCAC
>CAZNWS010000296.1:0-2225 GCA_964576495.1 uncultured Hydrogenophaga sp.
GCCTTCGTCGGGCACGGTCAGGCCCAAGCACATGCGGATGGTGGTGGTTTTGCCCGCGCCGTTGGGCCCGATCACGCCCAGGCATTCGCCCGGTGCGATGGCAAAGGACAGGTCTTGCACGGCGGTGTGTTCACCAAAACGTTTGGTGAGTCGGTGACATTCAAACAAAGCATGTGGGGTCATGGAGGCGCATTGTGCCCTGCTTGGGCCACTGTTGCTGGCAGGGCACAGCCCACGCATACAATGCCCCTCCCAGTGTTAACAGCCTGTGTGGCTGCCCCTGCCTGTGTCTGATGCCATGTTTGTGCTGCTCCAGCACCTCACCCCCAAACACGCTTTGACGGCTTTTGCCGGTTGGTGCGCCAACGGCACGTGGTCGCCTTGGGTGCGCAACGTGATCCCCTGGTTCATTCGCCGCTACGGCGTGAACATGGCCGAGGCCGCCGAGCCCGACCACCGCCAGTACCCCACCTTCAACGACTTCTTCACGCGCCCACTGGCCGCGGGCGCTCGCCCCCTGGCCGATGCGGCCTTTGTGAGCCCGGTGGACGGCGCGATCAGCCAGCTGGGGCCCATCGAGCGCGACCAAATTTTTCAGGCCAAAGGCCACCACTACACCACCCGCGCGTTGGTGGGCGGTGACGCCGAGTTGGCCAGCCAATTCCAAGACGGTGCGTTCGCCACCATCTACCTCAGCCCCAAGGACTACCACCGCATCCACATGCCGTGTGCCGGTCGTTTGCGGCGCATGGTTTATGTGCCAGGCGAGCTGTTCTCGGTCAACCCCGCCACGGCGCGCGGTGTGCCCGGTTTGTTCGCGCGCAACGAGCGCGTGGTCTGTGTGTTCGACACCGAGCACGGCCCGTTCGTGTTGGTCTTGGTGGGCGCGGCCATCGTGGGCAGCATGGCCACGCGTTGGCACGGGGTGGTCAACCCACCGCGCACCCGCGACGTGCAAGCGTGGACCTACGACGACGTCGACATTCGCCTGACCCAAGGCGAAGAGATGGGCCGCTTTTTGTTGGGCTCCACGGTCGTCATGTTGTGGCCCAAAGACACGATGCGCTTCGAGGCCGACTGGGTTGCCGAGCGCGGCGTGCGCATGGGCGAGGCCATGGGGCAGCGCCCCACGGCTTAAAGTCTTCAGCGCGAGACCGGCTCGCGCATGGTCACGAACTCTTCGGCCGCGGTCGGGTGAATCCCGATCGTGCTGTCAAAGACCGCTTTGGTCGCGCCCGCTTTGAGCGCCACCGCAAAACCCTGCACGATCTCGCCGGCCTCAGCGCCCACCATGTGCAGGCCCACGACGCGGTCGCTGGCCTGGTCCACGATGAGCTTCATGAGCGTGCGCTCGGTGCTGCCCGAGAGCGTGTGCTTGAGCGCTTTGAATTCGCTGCGGAACACGCTGATCTGGCCATACACCTCGCGCGCTTGGGCTTCGCCCATGCCCACGGTGCCGATGCTCGGGTGGGTGAACACGGCGGTGGGGATGAAGTCGTAAGCCATTTGGCGGGGCGCTTTGCCGGGCGCGGGGCCGAGCAAGTGGTCCACCACCACCATGGCTTCGCCCAAGGCCACGGGCGTGAGCTGCACACGGTTGGTCACGTCGCCCACGGCGTAGATGTGCGGCACGTTGGTTTGATAGTGCTCGTTGACCAGCACCTCGCCTTGGCCGCCCGTGGCCACACCGGCGCTGGCCAGCCCCAAGCCTGAAGTGTTGGGCACGCGGCCGGTGGCGTAGAGCACCGCGTCGGCCATGACCTCACCGCCGCCGATCACCACACGCAGGCCTTGTGATTCGCGGTGCACAGCGATCACGTCGGTTTGCAAGCGCAGGTCCACGCCGTGTTTGCCCATCTCGGCGGCCACGAAGTGGCGCACCTCGTCGTCAAAGCCGCGCAAGATTTGCTCGCCGCGGTAGAGCTGCGTGACCTGAGCGCCCAAGCCATTGAAGATGGACGCGAATTCACTGGCGATGTACCCGCCGCCCACCACCACCAACCGTTTCGGAAAAGGTTCTAGGTCGAACACCTCATTCGAGGTGATGACGTGTTCACGGCCTTGGAAGTGTGGCACGTGCGGCGTTCCGCCGGGCGCGAGCAGGATGTGCGCGGCGGTGTGCTGGAGGTGCGAAGGGCTGCCGTCGGCGTTCAGGCCGGCGATGCTCACTTCGTGTTCGCCGCTGAGCTGGGCCCAGCCGTTGATGACGGTCACGCCCGAGTTGC
>CAZNWS010000297.1:0-568 GCA_964576495.1 uncultured Hydrogenophaga sp.
CTGGGCTTCTTTGAGGTAGTTGCCGATGAGCTGCAAGCCCACGGGCATGCCGCCTTCGCCAAAACCCACGGGCACGCTCATGCCGGGCAAACCGGCCAAGGACGCGGGCAAGGTGAAGATGTCGGCCAAGTAATCGGACAAAGGGTCGACGTCTTGGCGGCCCAAGGCCCAGGCCACGGTGGGGGCCACGGGGCCGGCGATCACGTCGCACTGCTGGAACGCGTTTTGGAAATCGTCGGCGATCATGCGGCGGATTTTTTGCGCTTGCAGGTAATAGGCGTCGTAGTACCCGTGCGAGAGCACATAAGCGCCGGTCATGATGCGGCGCTTGACCTCTGCACCAAAGCCCTCAGAGCGGGACTTTTTGTACATGTCGAGCAAGTCGCCGTGGTCCTTGGCGCGGTGGCCGAACTTCACGCCGTCGAAGCGACTGAGGTTGGAGCTGGCCTCGGCCGGCGCGATGATGTAGTAAACCGGAATGGCCAACTCGGTGCGCGGCAAGCTGATGGGCACGAGCTGCGCGCCTTGGTCTTGCAAGGCCTGCAGAGCGGCGTCGATGGCGCTGCGC
>CAZNWS010000297.1:578-2221 GCA_964576495.1 uncultured Hydrogenophaga sp.
AACGCCGTCAAGCTTAGTTTGAATTGTATTAGAGGAAACATCATCGCCGTGTAACGCTCTTAACCAGCCTCTAGGGACGCCAATCACAAGCGGGCCACCATCCTTGCCAGCAGTGGCAAGTGGACGCATTAGGTCTTTGGAGAAGTTCTCAACCGGCACGTCCAGCGACGTGGAGTCGCGGTCGAGGTCGGGGCCACACAGGGCGCTGAGCAAGAGCGCACAGTCCTCGGCCGAGCGGGCCATGGGGCCGCCTTGGTCCAAGCTGGAAGCGTAGGCAATCATGCCGTAGCGGCTGGCGCGGCCGTAAGTGGGCTTGATGCCGGTGATGCCACAAAAGCTCGCGGGCTGGCGGATCGAGCCGCCGGTGTCGGTGCCGGTCGCTGCGGGCACCAAGCGCGCGGCCACGGCCGCGGCGCTGCCGCCCGAAGAACCGCCCGGCACACGCGAGCGGTCCCAAGGGTTGCGGACCGGGCCGTAAGCCGAGTTTTCGTTGGCCGAGCCCATGGCGAATTCGTCGCAGTTGAGCTTGCCCAAAGTGACCATGCCCGCGCCGTCCACGCCCAAGCGCTGCACGACGGTGGCGTCAAAAGGCGACTGATAGCCCTTGAGCATCTGAGAGCCGGCGGTGGTGGGGAAGTCGCGGGTGACAAAAATGTCTTTGTGCGCGATGGGCACACCCGTCAAAGCACCACCGGTGCCAGCGGCCAGGTGCGCATCGGCCGCGCGGGCTTGTGCCAAGGTGACTTCGGGGTTGAGGCTGAGGAACGCACCCGTGGTGTCGGCTTGGGCGCGGGCCAAAAAGTGCTGTGCCACTTCCACGGCGCTGACGTCTTTGGCGCGCAAAGCCGCGCTGAGTTCGCTCAAGGATTGGAGGTGAAGGGCTTGTGTCATGGGGGCGTCCTTCACTCGATGACCTTGGGCACCAAAAACAGGCCTTGCTCAACGGCGGGGGCGCTGCGCTGGTTGGCTTCGCGTTGGTTGGGCTCGCTGGCCACGTCGGGGCGCAGGCGCAGGGCCACTTCGCCCATGACCTCGGTGGGGTGAGCCAAGGGCACGATGCCATCGGTCTTGACGGCTTGCATTTGGTCGACGATGTCGAAAAATCCGTTGAGTTGACCCAGCAAACGGATTTGCTCTTCGTGGGTGAATTCCAAGCGCGCCAAATGGGCGATGCGCTCGATGTCGGTTAAGCTCAAAGACATGCGGTGGGGTCCTGGTAAAAGCCAAGGTCGACGGATCCCAAAGGGGCCCCAACGACCATCGCTTTTGGCGTTGCGTTCCTCGCTAAACCGCCCTTTTAAGGCGGGGCAATGCTGTATTATCTTAGGTTTGACTCGTGTGTCTGGGCTGTACCCCTTAGGATTTCATCATGTTTGAAGCTTTTCGTCGGCACTTTTCCACCGACCTGGCCATCGATTTGGGCACGGCCAACACCGTCATTTTTGTGCGCCACCGCGGCATCGTCTTGAACGAACCTTCGGTGGTCTCGATCCGCCACGAAGGCGGCCCACAGGGCAAAAAGACCATTCAAGCCGTCGGCCACGAGGCCAAGGCCATGCTGGGCAAAGTCCCCGGCAACATCGAAGCCATTCGCCCCATGAAGGACGGCGTGATCGCCGACTTCACCGTCACCGAGCAAATGC
>CAZNWS010000298.1:0-2216 GCA_964576495.1 uncultured Hydrogenophaga sp.
GGGAAAAGTGCGGGTGATGTCGCTGGCGTAGCCGTCGAGTTCACAGCCGGCGTCGATCAGCACCAAATCACCATCTTGGATGGGTGCAGCATCGGCGCGGTAGTGCAGCACACAGGCGTTGGCACCGCCGGCCACGATGGAGCCGTAGGCCGGGTATTGGGAACCCGCTTCGCGAAAACCGTGCAACAACTCAGCATCCAAATGGAACTCGCGAAGGTCTTGGCCTGCACGCAAACGGCGTGCGCTGGTTTGCATGGCGCGAATGTGGGCCACTGCGCTGATGTCGCAGGCACGGCGCATGGTGTTGAGTTCGTGCGCATCTTTGATCAAGCGCATTTCGTCGAGCAGCACACACACGTCATTTAACTCGGCGGGACACACCACGCCCTGGCGCGCCTTGGCGCGCACGCTGCCCAACCAACGCTCCACTTGCGTTTCCAAACCGCTGTGGGTGGCAAAGGGGTACCAAAGTCGGCTGCGGTTTTCCAGCCAACTGGGGATAAGCCGGTCGAGCTCATCGACCGAATGTGATTCGTCTACGCCCAATGCTTGCGGGGCAGCGTCTGGCCCCAAACGGATGCCGTCCCAGATTTCACGCTCCAAATCTTTGGGTTGGCACAACAAGGTGCTGCGGCCTTCGGCCGTGATCACCAACCACGCGTTGGGTTCGGTGAAGCCCGTCAAATAAAAGAAGTAGCTGTCGTGGCGATACAGGTAGTCGCTGTCGCGGTTGCGCATGCGCGCTGGCGCGGTGGGGATGATGGCCACGCCGCCTGAGCCCAGTTGGGCGGCCAGGCGGGCACGACGTTCGGCGTACACAGCAGGTGGGGTCATGGTTGCGTTTCGGTGTGGTTAAGGGCCGCCAAGCGTTCGGGCGTACCCACATCGGTCCAAGGGCCGGTGTAGAGGCTGCCGCTGACCCGGCCAGCTTGGGCAGCTTGGCGCAACAGCGGCGCCAAGGGCAAGGCCGTGCCTTGGGGGTTGCCTGCGATGGTGTCGGTCCATGGGGCTTCAAACAGTTCCCGGCGGTACAAGCCCACCGTGCTGAAGGTGTAGCGTGGGCCATCGGTGTGGTTGAGTACACGCCCAAAGCCAGGCTCTTCGGGCAAGGCTTGCCAAGCGAAGTCGCCTCGGGGGTTGTGTTCGGGGTTGTGCACCAGCCACAAATGGGCCAAGCGATCGCTGGCGATGAAGCGCTGCACCACGATCGGGTCGAACACAAAGTCGGGCATGAACACGTCGGCGGCCGTGACCCAGAACACGGGGCTGAGCTGCGGCAGGGCGCGCAAGATGCCACCTGCGGTTTCCAAGGCATAACCAAAGTCCCGCCCTTCATGAGAGAAGCGCAGCCGGACACCCGATTGCGCTTGTGCCCATTGCGTGCAGTGGTGTTCGATTTGTTCGCTCAACCACTCGGTGTTGACGACGATGTCCTTCACGCCGGCGTCGCACAAGCCTTGCAATGGACCGTTGATGAGGGGTTGTCCGTGCACGGTCAGCAAAGGTTTGGGGGTGTGATCGGTCAGCGGGCGCATGCGCATACCCCGACCGGCGGCCAGCACCATCGCGCTGACGTAAGAGGACGTGGAAGGCTTGTGCATGTCTGCATTATTCCTGACTTCGATAAAATCCGGTTTTGCCGCATGTGCGGCAGATCACCCACCCAACACCACCATGTCCCTCGTCACCCCCACCCCTTCCCAACACATGGCCAACGCCATCCGCGCTTTGGCCATGGACGCCGTGCAGCAAGCCAATTCAGGCCACCCCGGCGCGCCCATGGGCATGGCCGACATGGCGGTGGCGCTGTGGAGCCGCCACCTGAAGCACAACCCCACCAACCCGCAGTGGGCCAACCGCGACCGCTTTGTGCTCTCCAACGGCCACGGCTCCATGCTGATTTACGCTTTGCTGCACCTCACGGGCTACGACCTGCCCATGAGCGAGCTCAAGAACTTCCGCCAGTTGCACAGCAAAACCGCAGGCCACCCCGAAGTGGGCATCACCCCCGGCGTGGAAACCACCACCGGCCCGCTGGGCCAAGGCATCACCAACGCGGTGGGCATGGCGCTGGCCGAGAAGCTGCTGGCGGCCGAATTCAACCGTCCCGGCCACGCCATCGTCGACCACCACACCTATGTGTTCATGGGCGACGGCTGCTTGATGGAAGGCATCTCGCACGAAGCCTGCTCATTGGCCGGCACCTTGCGTTTGTC
>CAZNWS010000299.1:0-2210 GCA_964576495.1 uncultured Hydrogenophaga sp.
TGATCTTGGGGTTGGAGCTTTGTGCGCCCAGGGTGAAGCTGTTGATGTTGCGGATCACCTCGGGAATCGGCACCGATGCCACCACGCCCAGAGTGTTGGATTTGGTCATCTTGCCCGCAATCACGCCCGCCATGTAAGCGCCTTCGTAGGTGCGGCTGTCGTAGGTGCGCAGGTTGGCGGCGGTTTTGTAGCCGGTGGCGTGCTCAAACTTGGCGTTGGGGAAGTCTTGAGCCACTTTGAGCATGGGCTCCATGTAGCCGAAGGTGGTGCCGAAAATCAGCTGGTTGCCTTGGCTGGCCAAGTCGCGAATCACGCGTTCGGCGTCGGCGCTCTCAGGCACGTTTTCCACGAAGCTGGTGACGACCTTGTTACCAAACTCGGCTTCGATGGCTTTGCGGCCATTGTCGTGCGCAAAAGTCCAGCCGCCATCGCCCACAGGGCCGACGTAGGCGAATGCGACTTTCAACGGCTCTGCGGCCGGTGCGGCTGCAGGTGCAGCGGCTTCTTCTTTTTTGCCGCAACCGATCAGGACGGCGGCAGACAAGGCGCCGATGGTGGCGACCTTGATCCAGGAACGTTTGTTCAAGTTCATCGTGGTTTCCTTGCAGGACAGGGTGGTGAGGGTGATTCTTCAACGGGCATGCCCGAACCCCAAGGGGGTTGGGCTGCAAGCCGTATTATGCGCCGGGGTAAAAGGGCTTTCCAATCGAGCTGGGCATGTTGACCCGAATCCAGGTGGGGTTGCGTGAGATCAGCACCAAAACCACGATGGTGGCCAGGTAGGGCATCATGGTCAGGAACTGGCTGGCCACGTTCACGCCCGCACTTTGCAAGTGGAACTGCAACATGGTGACGCCACCGAACAAATAAGCCCCGAGCAACACGCGGGCGGGCCGCCAAGTGGCAAAGGTGGTCAAGGCCAAAGCAATCCAACCCTTGCCGGCGATCATGCCCTCGACCCACAGCGGCGTATAGACCGTCGACACATAAGCCCCGGCCAAACCACACAAAGCCCCCCCAGCCATCACGGCCCACAACCGGATGAGGCGAACCCGGTAACCCAAGGCGTGCGCGGACTCAGGGCTTTCGCCCACGCTGCGCACGATCAGACCCGTGCGGGTGCGGTAAAAAAAGAACATCAGCCCCACGGTCAAGGCCAAAGCGATGTAGACCATGGGGTGGTGGCGAAACAGGGCCGGGCCCAGCAAAGGCAGGTCGGCCAACCAAGGGATGGCGTAGGCGGCCTGCTCGGGCAGCTTGGCCTTGACGTATTCCACGCCCACAAAAGCCGAGAAGCCCCCACCGAACAAACTCAGCGCCAAGCCGGTGGCGTATTGGTTGGTGTTGAGCCAAATCACCAAGAGGCCAAAAACCGCGGCCAAGAGCGCGCCCGCCACCATGCCCGCACCAAAGCCCACCCAGGTGTTGCCGGTGTGGACCACCGCGGCAAACCCGGCCAAAGCCGCGCACAACATGATGCCCTCAGCACCGAGGTTGACCACCCCGGCTTTTTCGTTGATGAGCAAACCCAAGGCCGCGATGGCCAAGACCGTACCCGCGTTCAAAGAGGCACCGATCAACAAAGCAATGGATTCCATGGTCGGCCCCTTATTTTTTCCACACCAAGCGGTACGCGATCAGGGTGTCGCAGGCCAGCAAGGTGAACAACAGCAAGCCTTGAAAGACACCCGTGATGGACTTGGGCAAGCCCATGCGCGACTGCGCCAACTCGCCACCGATGTAGAACATGCTCATCAAAATGGCGGAGAACACCATGCCCACTGGATGCAAGCGCCCGACAAAGGCCACGATGATGGCGGCAAAGCCGTAGCCCGCGGGGACGTAAGGCGTGAGCTGACCAATGGGGCCGGCCACCTCCAAGGCACCGGCCAAACCGGCCGCACCGCCCGAGATCAACAAGGCCGTCCACAAGGCGCGACGCGACGAAAAACCGGCGTAGCGCGCCGCCGCAGGCGCCAAACCCCCCACGATCTGGGCGTATCCGGCGTAGGTGCGAAACAAAAACACCCACACCGCACCGGCACCCAACAAGGCCAAGATCAGGCCAATCGTGATGCGCGAGCCGTCCATCAGGCGGGGCATTTGCGTGACGGCTTCAAAGGTTTTGGTTTGCGGAAAGTTGTAGCCCTGGGGGTCTTTCCAAGGGCCATAGACCAAGAAGTTCAACAACTGAATGGCCACATAGACCA